>CATPCO010000142.1 GCA_955652925.1 uncultured Xanthobacteraceae bacterium
GATCTGCGACCACCTTGAATCCACACGCGCGCGCCCAATCCACGTGCTCGCAGATCAGCGCGGGCTGGTCGCCCCAGGCGAGACTGTACACCACGCCGGCGTTGCGGGCTGCGTGCGCCAGCAGGGGGCCGGCAAGCGCGTCCGCTTCCACGTTGACCATGACGATGTGTTTGCCGCTCGCAATGGTGGACTTGGCGTGGGCAATGCCAGCCGATGGAATCCCGGTCGCCTCGACAATCACCTCGATCTCGGGGAATGCAATCAAGGCGGCCGCATCCTCGGTCACATGGGTGCGCCCGCTCTTGTAGGCGTCAGCGACCGAGTTCGCCGAAATAGCCGCATCCGGCCAACCCGCCGTTCGAAATTGATCCCTGGCGCACGCGGCGTTGAGGTCGGCCACTGCAACAAGACGCATGCCGCGGGTTGATCGCACCTGGCTGAGAAACATGGTGCCGAACTTGCCGGCGCCAATCAGGCCCACGGTGACCGGACGTCCGCTCGCCTCGCGCAGGAGCAGCATGGAATGCAGGTTCACGGCACTCTCAAGCCTACTGGCACATGGCGCGGGTGACGAAAATCTCGGTCGGGCATTCCGTGCTGGTTGGCGAGCGGCCCTCGAGCAGGAAGCGCGCCGAGGTGCACTTTTGCTCGCTCTGAGTATCGAGGCTCTTGCCGGTCTCGAAACCCTTGCTGCGGCAGAGCGTCACAGCAGCCGTCAGACAGTCCGGCGCGCCGTTAGGGGCTTTCACGCACCTCTCCCGGGCATTTACGACCCGGGCATTGGGCAGGCCAACGATCGCCCCCGTTGCCTCCTTCGTGGCTTCCCGCGCCTGGCTGCCAAGCTTATCGAACTTCTCTTGCGCGCTCTCCATCTGCGATTTGAATTTTACCGCACCTTCCTCAAACCAGCGTCCCATCGCATCCACAAAGCCCGGCTGCTGATTGCTGCCCGGTGCCTGCGCGGGTGGTGCGGCATCCGCAGCCGCTCCATTTTCCTGCGTCAGGCCCGCGGCAACGAAAAAAAGCGCGCAACCAGCCGCTAATGCGGCTGTTGCCGTGCAAATCCAAAGAATCCGTCCCCTGCGCGTGATCATTCCGATTCCGCCCGGCCCGAAGCTGCGCGGCAGGCGTGGCAAAAATGAGGACCGGTGGAACCATCAAAACAGGTAGAGCGCGGCAATGATGCCACCGACGAGCAAGATGGCGGCAAGCGTGACCCAGAAACCTAATCGTTCCTCGATGATGGCGCGCGCTTGCGCACCGTAGCGGTTGAGCAGAAAGGCAACGAAAAAGAACCGCATGCCGCGCGCAACAAACGAGAGCAGCACGAACATCACGAAATTGTAGCCTGCAAAGCCTGACGCGATGGTCACGAGCTTATAGGGAATGGGCGTGAGGCCTTTGATCAGGATGATCCAGGCGCCCCATTGTGCATAGGCTTGGCGAAACGCCTCGACCTTGTCACCCAGACCGTAGAGCTTGATGAGCCAAAGTCCGACGGGATCATAAAGCGTCGCGCCGATGACGTAGCCGAGCACGCCTCCCGCGACCGATGTTACCGTACACAGCGTCGCGTATGACCAGGCCTTGTCCGGCCGTGCAAGCGCCATGGGAATGAGCATTGCATCGGGCGGGACGGGAAAGAACGAGCTTTCCACGAATGAGACAATGCCCAAGAGCCACGACGCGTAGGGCTTGTCCGCGGCGGCTATGCACCAGTCGTAAAGGCGGCGCAGCATTGCCGGCTGGTTTAGGGACGGCCGCGCCGATTGTCCACGCGCCGCCGGCCAATCAGCCGCGGCGCCGTTTGCGCGCGCGCGCCTGTTCGAGCGCGACCACCTTGCGGCGTGAGTGAACCTCAAACGGCTGTTTCGGCAGCTTCTCGGCGATCCCAAGCAGCCGCTCGCGCCGGTCCATCTCCGTCCAGACGTCGTTGGGATGTACCCCTGAGGCCACCCACAACACGACGAGATTATAAAGCAGGTCGGCGCTCTCGCGTATGACGGCATCGGAATGGCCGTTCATCGCATCGATCACGACCTCGACCGCTTCCTCCGCGAGCTTTTTTGCCATCTTGCTTCGACCGGCGCGCAGGAGCCGCGCAGTGCGCGAAGTCGCCGGGTCCGCGCTCTTGGCGATGCGGACGGCACGGTAAAGGCGAGCGAGCGAATCACTCATGTCGAATCAGAATACTCCAATCGGACGAACGTGCATCAAAGATCGTGCCGCGCTCAGTCCTCGCCGGCCGCCAGCAGCGACGCATTGCCGCCCGTTGCAGCGGTATTGATGGTGACCACCTGCTCCTCGGCGAAGCGGCGCAGATAGTTGGGTCCTCCCGCTTTAGGTCCGCTGCCGGAGAGGCCGCTCCCGCCGAAAGGCTGGGTGCCGACCACCGCCCCGATCATGTTGCGGTTGACGTAGACATTGCCGTTCGCGAGCCGGCCGGCGATGTGCTCGACGGTGGCATCGATGCGCGAGTGAACGCCGAGCGTGAGGCCATACCCGTTAGCCGCGATGTCATCGAGCAGCGCATCGAGCCGATCGGAGGACCAGCGCACCACGTGGAGAATCGGTCCGAAGACTTCTTCCCTGAGATCACGCGCGCGGTCGAGCATGACGATTGCGGGCGCCACGTAGGTGCCGGCGGCCGGCAGCGGCTTGAACGCGTCCCAGCGAAATCGGACGCGGTTCTCGCGTTCCATGGCGGCAACCCAGCCGTCGAGCTTGGCTTTCGCCTCGCTATCGATCACGGGGCCGACGTGGGTCGCGGGGTCACGGGGATCGCCTAGATTGAGTTCGCGCGCGGCGCCCGCGACCATCTCAATCACCTGGTCCGCCACATCCTCCTGAACACAAAGGAGCCGCAAGGCCGAGCAGCGCTGGCCGGCGGAACGGAAGCTGGAGGCAACGGCATCATCGGTTACTTGCTCCGGCAGGGCGGTAGCATCGACAATCATCGGATTGATGCCGCCGGTCTCCGCGATCAGCGGCACGATCGGAGCTTCTTTTGCGGCGAGTACTCGATTGATCGAGCGCGCCACCTCGGTCGATCCGGTAAATGCAACGCCGGCGAGGCGGGCATCGCCCACCAGGGCAGCGCCGATCTTGCCGTTTCCCGGCACAAGCTGAAGTGCGCTTTCGTGCACACCTGCGCAATGCAGGATGCGGACGGCTTGTGCGGCGATGAGGGGCGTCTGCTCGGCGGGCTTCGCCACGACTGCGTTGCCGGCAACCAGAGCCGCGGCCACCTGGCCGATGAATATGGCGAGGGGAAAATTCCACGGACTGATGCACACGAACACACCGCGGCCGCGATAGCCGAGCTCGTTGGATTCTCCGGTTGGGCCGGGCATGGCTTGCGGCGCGAGCGTGCGTCTGGCTTGGGCCGCGTAATAACGGCACAGGTCCACGGCCTCGCGAACTTCGGCGAGCGAGTCGTCGAGCGTTTTTCCGCCCTCAGCCTGCAGGAGCGCAATCAAACTTGCACGCTGCTCTTCGAGGATGTCCGCCGCCCGTTCGAGACAGCCGGCACGAACTTCGAGCTGTGTTGCTGCCCAAGCCGGAAAGCCGGATTGGGCGCAAGCCATAGCCGTCGTGGCGAGTGCAGTGGTCGCCTCGCTCACCCGCCCAATAACCGTCCCGTCAATGGGCGAAAGGACCGGCCGATCGGGGCCGGCATGCACTTTTCCGTTGAGAATGGGCGCCGCGCTGTCCAGCAATTTTGCAGCGCGAATTTCCGCGAGCAGCCGCGCGAGGCTCGCCCGGTCGCCGAATTCCACCCCCGCGGAATTGCGGCGCATGGGAGCATAGAGGTCGCGGGGGAGAGGTATTCTGGGATTGCGCGCATGCCTCATATCACCGATACGGCTTTGCGGCCGTTCAAGAATGGCCGCGATCGGCACCGCGGGATCTGCTGCAACGGATACAAACGACGAGTTGGCACCGTTCTCCAGCAATCGGCGCACGAGATAGGCAAGCAGGTCGCGGTGGCTGCCAACCGGTGCGTAGACCCGAACGGCCGCTTGCGGATAATCGCTGCGCAGGAGGCCATAGAGCACCTCGCCCATCCCGTGCAGGCGCTGGAACTCGTAGCCCTCGACGCCGCCGGCATCTTCGATGACGCTTGCCACCGTGAGCGCATTGTGGGTCGCAAATTGTGGATAAAGCCGCTCGCGCGCGGCGAGCAGCTTGCGCGTGCAGGCCGCGTAGCAGAGGTCCGTCATCGCCTTGCGGGTAAAGACAGGATAGCCGGGAAGCCCGCGTTCTTGCGCGCGCTTGATCTCGGTGTCCCAGTAGGCCCCCTTCACCAGCCGTACCGTGATGCGGCGGCCAAGTCTGGCCGCCGTTTCGGCCAGCCAGTCGATCACCGCGGGCGCACGCTTTTGATAAGCCTGCACTGCTACGCCAAATCCGTCCCAGTCCCGCAGCGTGTCATCCCCGAGCATCGCCACGATCAGGTCGAGCGTGATCTCGAGCCGGTCGGCCTCCTCGGCGTCCACCGTAAAACCGAGCTTGCACGCGCGGGCCTTCCCGGCGAGCTCGATAAGCGTGGGCAGAAGCTCGGCGAAGAGGCGATCGCGCGATATGGCCTCGAAGCGCGGATGCAGCGCCGAAAACTTGACGGAAATGCCGGGCTGCCCTGGAGGGGGCATTGTACCGGCCGTTCGCGCGATCGCCTCGATGGCGTGGGCGTAAGACGCAAAGTACCGTTGCGCATCCGCGCCCGTGCGCGCGCCTTCTCCCAGCATATCGAACGAATAACGCAGCTCCCGGTGCGCGCCCGCACGCTCGATCGCCTCCTCGATGGTCTGTCCCAGCACAAAGTGCGAGCCGAGGAGCCGCATGGCTTGGCGGATGGCTGCGCGGAGCGCGGGCAAACCGAGGCGCTTGAGCAGGCTGTCAAGGATTGTGTCGGGCGTCTCTCCGGGATGGATGATGCGCGCGCTCATTCCGAGCGTCCACGCGGAGGCTGAGACGAGGAGAGCGTGGGATTTGAGGTCCTGGGACGACCACTCGCCGCGCGCGAGCTTATCCTCGATGAGACGGTCGGCAGTCGCCGCATCCGGCACCCGCAGCACCGCCTCTGCAAGCACCATGAGGGCAAGGCCTTCCTTGGTGGACAGGGAATAGGCGTGGAGGAAATCCTCGATCCCGCCCAGCCCGCCTGTCCTTGCCCGGATGCCTTCAATCAGACGAGCGGCATGGGCATTGATACGTTCCTCCGCGGCGGCGGGCCGGGTGACCTGGGCAAAAAGATCGGATGCGATGGCTTCGTCAGCCGGTGCATAGGGCGCCCCGAACAGCCGCGGGGATTGCCCCTCCGAAACAGGTGTTTGCGGCTCAACGGCATTGCTGGTCCAGGGCTGGCTGCGGGCCATCGTCGTACTGCTTTATTCCTACGAATAACTTAGGGTTCTGCCTTGCTCTTTGCACGGTCCTGTTCTTTGTTTGCGGCCCTAGGCGATCGACCCAACGCAGGGAGCCGGGACATGTTCGGAGTACGGCAGCTGCGCCAGTGCGTCGGCTTCCTTGCAGCGCTCATGCGATGCCGGGCATCCCCGCTCGTGCTCGCAGCAGCATTGGCCTGCGGCGCTGCGCCTGCGGCGGGTCAGACCCCAATCAAATTCAGTCTCGATGGTACGATCGAGGGACCGGAGGCGCTTTTTCTTTTTCCCCAGGACAAGGGTTATTTCAGGAGCGAAGGGCTCGAAGTCACCATCGACGAAGCTCTCTCCCCGCTCGATCCTATCACTCGCGTTGCATCAGGAGCCTATGAGCTGGGATTTGCGGACTTCAACGGGCTTATCAGATATCGCGATCAGCATCCCACGGCGCCCATCAAGGCCATATTCGTCGTTTATAACAAGCCTCCCTACGCAGTGGTCGCGCGTAAAAGCCGCGGCATCACCGACCCCAAGCAGATCGAGAACAAGAGAATTGGCGCGCAGGCAGGCGGCTCGACCCTTGCGGAGTGGCCGCTTTTCGCCAAGCTCAACGACATTGATGCGTCAAAGGTGACGATCGAGAACATCGCCCTTGCAGTGCGCGTGCCGATGCTTGCGGCCGGGCAGCTTGATGGCGCGCTCGGCGCATCGTTTCGGCTTTACGTCGACCTCAAGGATAGCGGCGTGCCGGTCGACGACATCGTCCTCATGCCGATGGCGGACTATGGGATGAAGCTTTACGGCAATGTCATCATCGTCAATTCCAAGTTTGCGAGCGAAAAGCCCGACGAGGTCAAGAATTTTCTGCAGGCCTTCACCAGAAGTCTCAAGGAAATCATGCGGCGTCCTGCCGCGGCCGTCGACTCCATCCTCAAGCGTAGTGACGCCGCGAAAAAAGACGTTGAGCTCGAGCGCTTGCGCATGGCCATCCGGGAAAACATCCTCACGCCCGAAGTGAGGGCGGACGGCCTTGGCGGGGTTGAGACCGTACGGATGGAGGAATCAATCGAGCAGATTGCGCTTGTCCACCCGTTCAAGCACAAGCCGAAAGCCGAAGACGCGTTTGATGCATCTTTTCTGCCGCCCGCCGCCGAGCGCAGGGTCAATTGAGGGCAACGCAAGGGCAGCGGCAGCCGGTGCCAAAAGCATGAAATTTGTCCGCCTCTATATCCGGGTGCTCGAGCTGCTCGGGCGCGAAGCCGGTCTTGGCTGGATTCTGGCAGTCGCCAATCTGGCGCTCGCCTGCGCCATGTTCGTTGAACCAATCCTGTTCGGACGCATCGTCGATACCCTTGCCATTGCGCAAGGTCACCTTGCAGACCTGTCCTGGCCAGACTTGATGAAGCTCGTCGGCGCCTGGGTCGGGTTTGGCCTTTTCATCATCGTCTGCAGCACGCTGGTCTCGCTCCACGCCGACCGTCTCGCGCACCGCCAGTACCAGGCCGTGCGAACCATGTATTTCGAGCATGTGCTGCAACTTCCGCTGAGCTACTACACCGGATCCCATTCCGGCCGGCTGGTGAAGGTCATGATGGCCGGAAGCAACACGCTCTGGGGCTTGTGGCTCGCGTTCTTTCGCGAGCATTTCGCGAGCCTCGTCTCCCTCGTTGTGCTGTTGCCGCTCACGCTCGTGATCAACTGGCGCTACGGCTTGCTGCTGACTTTGCTCTGCGCCCTGTTCGCGGTGCTGATCGCGGGCGTGATCCGCAAGGTCGAGCAGATGCAGAGCAAGGTCGAGCGCCACTACACCGAAGTCGCCGAGCGCACGACCGACACGCTTGGGAACATCGCCCTGGTGCAGAGCTTTGCCCGGATCGAAAGCGAGGTTTCGGGCATGCGCAAGATGGGCGAGGAAGTGCTCAGCGCCCAGATCCCGGTGCTCTCCTGGTGGGCGGTGACGAGCGTGATCACGCGCGCGTCTACCACGCTGACCATGCTGGCGATTCTCATTCTCGGCGTTTGGTTTTATCTCCACGATCTCACCACGGTCGGAGAGATCGTGATGTTCATGAGTTTTGCGACGCTGTTGATCACGCGGCTTGAACAAGCCGTCAATTTCGCCAGTCGGATGGTGATGGATGCGCCGCGGATTGCCGAGTTCTTCGACGTTCTCGATACCGAGCCGGCGGTGCGCGATCGTCCTGACGCCGTCGACCCCGGCCGGCTGCGCGGACTGGTGGAATTCAGCGACGTCTCCTTTTCCTATGACGGCAAACGCGCCGCGGTTGCTGATCTGAGCTTCACCGCCTTGCCGGGGGAAACTGTCGCCCTGGTGGGAGCAACCGGCGCCGGCAAATCGACGGCACTCGGCCTGTTGCATCGCGCTTTCGATCCGCAATCCGGTGTCGTGAAGATCGACGGCATGGACATCCGCGGCCTGACGCTGAGCGGCCTGCGGCGCAACATCGGCGTGGTGTTCCAGGAAGTGCTGCTGTTCAACCGGTCCATCGCCGAAAATCTTCGCGTCGGAAAGCCGGACGCAACCGAAGAAGAGCTGCGCGCTGCCTGCGAACGTGCGCAGGTTCTCGATGTGATCAATCATCTGCCGGAAGGTTTTGACACCAATGCCGGCGAGCGCGGCAGATTGTTTTCCGGCGGCGAACGGCAACGGTTGTCGATCGCGCGCGCCCTTCTCAAGGATCCTCCCATTCTCATTCTTGACGAGGCGACGAGCGCGCTTGACGCGCTGACCGAAGCAAGGGTGCAGGCGGCGCTCACCGAGGTCATGCAGGGGCGCACCACGTTCGTGATCGCTCATCGGCTTGCGACCATCCGCAATGCGGATCGCATCCTGGTCTTCCAGGGCGGCCGGATCATCGAGAGCGGCAGCTTCGACGAGCTCGTGCGGCTTGGCGGACACTTTGCCGAGCTTGCGAAAAGTCAGTTCCTGATGGCGCAGGCGGCGGCGAGCCAGGAGATTGAAGGCGCAGCGATCGTTGCAACTTGATCGGCAGATATGCCCGAAAAGTCTCCCACCCTTGCATCGCGCTATGTTCCGCCGCTAACCGGTATCCGCGCGCTTGCGGCTTTGCTTGTGCTCGGCCTGCACACCGATCAAAACGTGCCGAGTGGCGTGCTCACCGTTCTCCCGTTTCTGGCCCGCGGCTATCTCGGTGTCGATTTTTTCTTCGTGCTGTCAGGCTTCATCATAACGCACGTCTATTGCGCGAGCTTGGCGCAGCCAAGCCGCAATGCGGTGCAGGTATTTCTGTGGCATCGGTTCATCCGCCTTTACCCCGTTCACGTTACGGTTCTCGCCGCTCTGGTTGTTCTCATCGCCATCGTCCGGGCGAACCACATTGCCCTGAATAATCCGCAGGAGTGGCGCTTTGCGGATCTGCCCTGGCAGCTCACGCTCCTGCACGCGTGGGGGGTGACGCCGAAGCCCGGCTGGAATGCGCCATCGTGGTCGATCAGCGCGGAGTGGTTCGCTTATCTGTTGTTTCCGCTGCTCGCTCCGGCATTGATTCTTGTGCGTGACCGCGCGATCGCGCTGTTGGTTGCCACGGCTGCTCTCACCGCCACCGCATGGGCGTTCGCGCTTGCCGATTGGAGTTTGAACATCTGGGTTGGGGCGCCCGCGCTCGTTCGCGTATCCGGCGAATTCCTGTGCGGGGCCGCGCTATGCCGCGCCGTTGCGCTCGGCCGCAAGCCGGCGAGCCTGCGTGGTGACCTGCTCGGAGCCGCGGCATTCCTGTTGTTCCTGGCCGGCGCCTCCTTGGCGATGCGCGATTATGGCCTCGTGGCTCTGCTTGCCGTGACGATTTTCGGAGCTGCAACTGCCAACGGATTTCTGGCCGGCATGTTAGGAAGCCGGCCATTCGTATGGCTCGGCGAGATCTCCTATTCCATATACATGGTTCATTTTCCCGTGCTGCTCGTCCTGCGGCGATTTTGGCAATATGCCGGGATTGCGCAATGGAATGCATCCGGCCGCGCGGCCGCATTTCTGGCGACGGTCATGCTGGTGATTGCGCTCGCGGCGATGCTTTTCTATGCGGTGGAGCGGCCCGCGCGAATGCGCCTGCGCGATTGCGTGGGCAAGCTCGCCCCGGCGTGATCAGCAACTTTATTTGATTCGTTCGAGCACGCTCACGTAGTTGGCGACCGCGGTGCCGCCCATGTTGAAGATGCCGCCCAATGTCGCGTTCCTGATCTGCATGTCACCCGCCTTGCCCATGAGCTGCATGGCGGTAAGGGCGTGCATCGAAACACCGGTCGCACCGATGGGATGACCTTTGGCCTTGAGCCCGCCCGAAGGATTGACCGGCAACGGTCCGTCTTTCCCGGTGAGTCCCTCAGTCAGCGCGCGTGCTCCTTGACCTTCCGGCACCAGGCCCATGGCCTCGTATTCCATCAATTCCGCAATGGTGAAACAGTCGTGAGTTTCCACGAATGAGAGATCGGAAAGCTGCACGCCCGCGCTCGCGAGCGCGCGCTTCCATGCCTCGCTGCAGCCTTCGAGCTTGAGCACGTCACGTTTGGACATGGGGAGGAAATCCTGCACGTGCTCGGCGGCGCGAAACGCAATGGCCTTGCCGAGCTTGAGCGCGGTCGCGACGTCTGCCAGGACGACAGCGGCTGCGCCATCAGAGACAAGCGAGCAATCCGTGCGCTTGAGCGGACCCGCAACGCGCGGGTTCTTCTCGCTTTCGGCGCGACAGAACTCATAACCGAAATCCTTGCGGATTTGTGCAAACGGATTGGCGACGCCGTTCTTGTGATTCTTGGCCGCGATGCGGGCGAGCGCGTCTGATTGATCGCCCCAGCGCTGAAAATAAAGTGCTGCGATCTTCCCGAAGATGCCCGCAAAGCCGCCTTCGATATCCGCCTCCTCGCGAACATAGGAGGCCTTGAGCAGATTGCGTCCAATCTCGGGCCCGGGCGTGGTCGTCATCTGCTCGACACCGACCACGAGCACAATGCGTGCGCTGTTTGCAGCGATCGCCTTGAGCCCTTGGTGGATGGCGGCCGAGCCGGTCGCACAGGCATTCTCGACGCGGCTTGCGCGCTTGAACCGCAGGTCGGGCGAGGCCTGCAAAACCAGCGAGGCGGTAAAATCCTGCTGCGAGAACCCGCCATTGAAGTGGCCAAGCACGATCTCGTCGATATCGCGCGCGGGAACGCCCGCATCCACAAGCGCCTCGCTCGCCACCCGAACAACCAGGCTTTCGACCGTTTCGCCTTCAAGACGGCCGAAGGGGGTGTGCGCCCAGCCAACAATACATGCGGTCATGGTGCTCTTCCTTGATTTGCGCTATGCACGATTGTCAGTGCTTGTGATGGAAATGCAACACTTGCATAACGTGCCGAAATTTGGACGCTTTCTTTTAACATTAACACGGGCCTGACGGCAGGAGCCTGCGAGCGGGGGCTTTTCGCTTTTGCCTTTTATCCATCATCGGCTTAGCCTTGCTCGCTTACACCTTCTCCCGCCGGCGATAAGGTTTGGCCGGCCCGCCTCAAAGCATGGAACGCGCAATGCCGTCTAGCGCTCTGCGACTTCTAATGTGGGCGGGAATCCTGTGCACCGCAACCGCGTTTACGGCCGAGCGCGCCGCGGCCGAGGCGCTGTTGGTCATCGAGGCCGAGAGCGGAAAAGTTCTGTATTCGCAGAACGCAGGCTATCCCTGGTACCCGGCCTCCGTCACCAAGCTCATGACCGCCTATGTGACGTTGCGCGCGGTCAAAGAAGGCCGGATCACCCTCGACCAGCCGCTGACCGTCTCCGCCAACGCGGTCGCGCAGGCTCCGGTGAAGATGGGATTCGGGGCCGGTACCCAGGTCACCGTCGACAACGCGCTCAAGATGCTGATGGTGAAATCAGCGAACGATATCGCAGTCGTGCTTGCCGAAGGCGTCGGCGGCTCGATCGAGAACTTCGCCGACCAGATGAATGCAAACGCCCGTCGTCTCGGCATGGTGCAGTCGAGCTTCGTCAATCCCAATGGCCTGCCCGCCGACGACCAGATTTCCTCCGCGCGTGACCTTGCAATTCTCGCGCGCGCTCTCATCCGGGAATTCCCGGAATACGACTACTATTGGCACCTGCCCGGCATCCGCATGGGCAAGATGGTGCAGCGCAATTACAACAGCCTGCTCGGCCGCTATCCCGGCGCCGACGGCATGAAGACCGGATTCATCTGCGCCTCGGGCTTCAATCTCGTCGCTTCCGCAACGCGCGACGGCAGGCGGTTGATCGCCGTGGTGCTCGGGGCGCCTTCCTCGGCGGGGCGCGCGCTCAAGGCCGCGCAGCTTCTGGAGCGAGGCTTCAACAGCAGCACCGGGCTTAACTGGTTGATGCCCGCCCTCGCAACGGTCGAGACGGTGGAGCCGGTCAGTGCCGCTCCGCCGAATCTGCGCGATGATATGTGCGGTTCACACCGCAAGCGTGCCGCCACGGAAGATGAAGAGGAAATAGCCCCGACCAATTTTGGTCCGGACTCCCCCTATGGCGTGTTCGTCTCGAGCCTGCACGCGCCCAAGACGAAGGGAAATCTGCTGCAAGACGCAAATATGGGTGAACCGGTTCTGGTTTATACCGGGACCAAACCTCCGGCGCCGGGGGCGGCGGCGGAATCAAAGAAGCCGGCCAAGAAGAAAGCTGCCGCGGCTAAACCGGCCGCAGCGGGAAAGGAAGGCGCGACCTCCGATGCTCCAGCCGCAGGCGATGAGCCAGCGCCGAAGCCCAAGCCCAAAAAGCCAGCCGCCAAGCCGACCCTGCTTACTCCGACATCAGTACCAGCGACGAGCCAGCAAACATCTCAGATGCGGTGAGTTCCCGCACGACGCTGGCGAGCTCGTCATCGGAGCGGCTTACTTGATGGCTTGGGGATTGATCGGCGATCCGGTGCCGCCGGTGATGATGAGTGGCGGGCCGCAAAAGAAGAACTCATAGATTCCGTCGTCGGCGCAGTCCTCGGCAAGCTCCTTGAGATAAAAGATTTCGCCCATGCACAGGCCCATGGCCGGGATCACGACCCAGTGCCAGGGTTGGTTCGCCTCCGTCGTTTCGTTCGGCCGCACCTCGACGCCCCAGGTATCGGAGCAGATGGCGGCAATTTCCTTGGCGTGACACCAATAGCAGTTCTCGAACCGCACGCCGGGCGCGTCGCCGCCGGCATAGCCGCCCCATTCCTTCTCAGCGAGGCAGCGTTCCATCTGGCCGGTGCGAATAATGACGAAATCTCCGCGGCGGATTTCCACGTTCTGATGCTTGGCGCACTTGTCGAGCTCATCATTCGAGATGGCTTCACCGTCGGCGAGCCAATTCACGCCGCGCAAGCGCGCGATGTCGAGCAGCACGCCGCGGCCCGCCATCTTGCTCTTGGAATGCTCAATGCCGAGCACGTTCAACCCGCGGGCATCGATCATTCTCGGATCGTGCCCGTTGTACGCCTTGTCCTCGTAAAAGACGTGGCCCAGCGCGTCCCAGTGGGTGCCCCCCTGAACACAAAGATTGAGCGTGTCGTCGGCGTAGCGAATCTTGTTCCAGTCCTGCCGCCCGGCAATGGCATCGGTGCCGGTCGCGAGCATCTGGTGGATGGGATTGAAACGTCCGCCGAACAGGCCGGTCTGCGGCCCGTTGCTGTCGAGCGGGATGCCGAGCGCAAATACCTTGCCGCTGCGAATGAGGCTTGCCGCCTTGACGATGTCTTCCGGTGTCACATGGTTGAGCGTGCCGATCTGATCGTGTTTGCCCCAGCGGCCCCAGTTGCTGAGCTTTTGCGACGCTTGCGCGATCGCCTGCCTGCCCACTTTGATGTCCATTGGTCGCGGCCCCTCTTTGTGTTCGGGAATCTGGAAACCTTGTATTTCTCAAGGCTGATTGCTATCATGATAGCAAGAGGATCGATATGGCCCAAGTGATTGTTCGCAACTTGGAAGACACCGTCAAGCGCAAGCTCCAGCGGCGTGCTGCGCGCCATGGCCATTCCATGGAGCAAGAAATCCGCGATATTCTGCGCGATGCCGTAAAGGAAGAAGGACGCAGCCGGAAGGGACTCGGTACCGAAATCGCAGAGCTGTTCCAGGGGCTCGGACTCGACGAGCCTATCCCAGAATTGAAAATCGAGATCAAGCCGCCGAAATTCGATTGATGATCGTCCTCGATACGAACGTGCTCTCGGCGGCAATGCATTTCGAGGCGCCGGTCATCGCGTGGCTTGATCGCCAGCCGCGTACATCTGTCTGGACTACGGCGATTTCCATGCTTGAAATCCGCTATGGACTGTTGTCCATGCCTACGGGACGCCGACGAGTGGAGCGACAGACGGCATTCGCACGTCTCCTCGAGGATAAACTCGAGCGGCGGGTGTTACCTTTCGATCTCGATGCTGCTGAACAGTCGGCGGCACTCATGGAGGCACGTCGTCGCGCCGGTCGGCCTGGCGAGACGCGCGACGCCATGATCGCCGGCATTGCGCTGGCGCAGCGGGCGACCCTTGCCACCCGCAATATCCGCCATTTCGAGGATCTCACAGTGCCCGTGGTCGACCCCTGGCACGCCTGATTGAGCGTAGACCCTGCCACTACCTGTTCCATCCGGCTCTCCATAATGAACACCAAACAGCGGTCCGTGCACTGCGCGGTCGCTCGCTAATGCTTGCAGTGCAATGCCCACAGCGCACGGCACATCCCCGATCACACAATCCCCGACGCCGGATATTCCAGCTTGCGCGCGAAGCTGAGGCCCTCGGTGTAGATATCGAGCGGCGGCTCTTCGTCGAACCATACCCAATCCAGCGTTTCGCCCTGCCACTTTTCGCGCCCCTGTTCGTACGATTTGAACCCGATGCGCGAGGTTGCGCCGCCCACGTGGCGCACCTCGATGCTGTCCACCAGCTGAGGCACGCCGCCCGCGGGAGTGATATTGGCGACCGCGTCCTTCGGTATCGCGCCGGTTCCGTGTTGGCCCGATCGCCCCAGCAGGATGCGCTGCGGATTGTCGCGCGTCGATTCGCAGGTCACGCCGGCGACCCACGCGATCGTCGGCTTGTCGAATCTCCTGCCCTGCCACCAGTCGGGATAGCGCGACGTGGCAGTCGTCAGGTTGATCCTGAGATCGAACTTGGTCGGTTGTTCGACCGGTATGTCGGCTGGTTTCACGCCCTTGGCAGGCCCATGCCTCGGATGTTATATTGAAATATAATTTTGGAGGCCATAACATGCCGCACGCTGCACGACTTCGAAAGGTTGGGGGGTCGGTCATGCTGGCGATCCCCAAGGCCATGCTCGATGCACTTGATCTCGGGCCGGAAGTCTCGGTCGGGCTCTCGATCAAAGGCGGCAGGCTCGTCGTCGATCCGAAACGGCGGCGACGCTATTCGCTCGATGAATTGCTGGCGCAGTGCAAACCCGGGGCGCGCCGCTCGCGCGAGGAGCGCGATTGGCTTGCGGACCCGCCGGTCGGCCGCGAGCTGATCTGATGGAGCGGGGCGACATCTATCTTGTCTCGCTCGATCCGACTGCCGGCCATGAGCAACCGGGCAAGCGACCCGTGCTCGTGATTTCGCCCGGCAAATTCAACCGGCTGACCGCCGTGCCGGTCGTGCTGCCGATCACTGGTGGAGGCGGCTTTGCGCGAACCGCAGGCTTTGCAGTATCGCTCACCGGTGCCGGCACGCAGACGACCGGCGTGGTGCGCTGTGATCAACCGCGCGCGCTCGATCTGCGCGCGCGAGGCGGGAAGCTTGAGACGGTGCCCGACGAGATTGTTGACGAAGTACTACGGAAGGTCGGTCCGCTTTTCGAATAGTCCGGCCGGACGGGAACCGCGCCCTGCTTGTGCGGTAACCCGCCAGCTACTCACCCGATGTCTTGTCGCCCTGCGCCGGCACGCCGTTGAGCCGCGCCTCACGCTCGTGCGGCGGATAGCTCGCTGCAATCGCGTCGCGCTGTTTGGGCGTGTAGTGGCCGGCGTCATCGATCGTCATCGAAGTGACGTGGCGCGCGGCGCATCCAGCGAGGATAAAGCGCCCGACAGTGTCGGACAGGCCGAGCAGCGGCGTGAATGTCATCCACACCGGTCCTTGCGAGCGGTTCGTGCGCGTGAGGCCCTCGGTGTAGGTATCGATTGGCGGCTCTTCGTCGAACCACACCCAATCCAGCGTTTTGCCCTGCCACTTTTCGCGCCAAGGCTGTTCTGCCCACATTTGTGCGCGAGCTTTATCAACGAGGTGCACTGCGCGCGAGCAGTCGCGCGCCCTTAAGGGCCCTTCATGCCTCGCCGAATTTGCCTATCGCGTCGAATTCGCCCATCCCGGTGTTCCGGAATATTCCGGCCGCCACGTCGCGGCGAAACGATGAGAACGCCCAATCACGCGCAGGCGGCCGGCTACACGACGCAAGGCGCAATGCGCTTTCGCTTAGTGCGCCCCACGGGCTACGAGCCTCGCGTGCGAGGCGACCGTGGCAGGACGTCGCCCTTGGTGCAGCCGCTATAAGCGGATTGAAACCGCAGGTCCGTCGCCTCGGCGCGCTCGTCGGACGGCCCGGGCCATGCAAAAACCAATGCGGCAGGCTATATAGCCCTCTGCGACATCTGATATTTAGAGGGCTTTGGGCATGACCGTCACTACGTTGCCAAGTCAGAAGTTCGATCAGGATATTCAAGGCGCCAAGCGCGCGGCCGATAGCGGGCCGGTCATCGTTATGGACGAGGGCAAGCCCGTGTATGTGCTCCTGAGCCATGATTTCTATCGCCGGCTGCTTGGCCCCACCCTTCGAGAAATGGTGGCGCAACCGGAAAGTGACGATATCGAGTTTGATCCGCCCCGCGTGTCCAACAATATGTTTCGACCGGGCGACCGGTCCTGATGTTTCTGCTTGACACCAATGTTATCTCCGAGTTGCGGCGCCCCACCAAGGCCAATCCAAAGGTTGCTGCATGGGCTGACAGTGTCCGTCAGCCCGACCTCTTTCTCTCAGTTATCACGATCATCGAAATCGAAATGGGCATCCTCGGGCTCGAATACCGGCGGGATCATGCGCAGGCAGCGGTGCTGCGAACATGGATGGACAGCTATATTCAGCCGGCATTCGACGGTCGGATCCTTCCTGTCGATGCCGCCGTCGCGCTGCGGTGTGCTCGTCTTCACGTGCCAGATCGCCGGTCCGATCGAGACGCAATGATCGCCGCGACGGCGCTTGTTCACGGTTAACGGTCGCAACCCGCAACGTCGCAGATTTTCGAGCCATGGGCGTCAGCCTGCTTAACCCATGGGAAGCTTGACCTGACACGGTCGCAGGAGGCGTCGAAGGACCTCGCGTCTTTAGTATCCGCAAATCCGGACTTAATTCCTGGCTTAATGGATCGTGCCCAAACGCTTGAGCGTGTCCGTGCATTGGCCAACAAACTACGCAAGCATATTCGGGCCTACAGCGAGAGCCTTTTGGTAATCCGCGATGGCCCGCTCGCGCTCTCCCATACTTTCGTAAAGGTCTGCGCGACCCATGTAAGCCTGGACATTTTCGGACCGTAGTTCAAGCGCCATGTTGTAGTCAGCGAGCGCGATTTCAAATTCGCGTTTTGCTTTGTAAGAGTCGCCGCGCAAAGACAATGTCGCCATACACAAGCCCTTGGCCTCCGTTTTTCGATCACTTTCAAGTTCTGCCAGCTTCTTAAATAGCTGCAAGGCAAGCGTATATTGCTCGATGGTGACGCTATGATCACCGTCTTTCGAGCGGCGCGATGTGCCACGAGGAGACAATGGTACCCCTCCACCCGCCCAGCGAATTGGTGTAGCTTCTTGCAGAGGTTGCAGCGGAA
>CATPCO010000143.1 GCA_955652925.1 uncultured Xanthobacteraceae bacterium
ATCTTCTGGCTGCCGCAAAATGCGGATTGCGCACCGCTCATGTTGCACGGCCGGATGAGCGCGGACCCGGCAAGGGTGAAGCTCAACCTGGCGCGGACGTTGATGTTGCCGCTGCAAGCCTGGAGGATCTGGCGCAGCGGCTGCACGCGTCGTAGCTGTTGTTCAAATTATAGGCTTTCTGGCAGCGAAGTTGCTTCGATATAATAAGCGGGAACCGACCGAGTTTGCCCCACACTCATGCCGTCAATCGTCCCTTCCAGGCTCGTCGTGTGATGCTTGATCCGCAGATCGCGGTTTCTGCCGCCGGCGCGCAAGCGCGCAGCGCGCCCGGACACGAGCTTCGGCTTGAGCACATCAGCCATTCCTTCGGCGATTTTGTCGCGATCAACGATATCGACCTGCATATTGCCGCAGGCGAGCTCGTTGCGCTGCTCGGACCGTCGGGCTGCGGCAAATCCACGCTCCTGCGCATCCTCTCGGGCTTCATCCGCCAGACGCAGGGACGCGTGTTGTTCGATAACGACTGTGTCGATCATCTGCCGCCCAATCGCCGTGGCGTCGGCATCGTGTTCCAGAACTACGCGCTCTTTCCGCACATGAGCGTGCGGCAGAACGTGGCCTACGGGCTCGAGGCGCAGCACTGGCCGCGCGACCAAGTCGCGCCACGCCTGGAAAAGATGCTCGAGCTCGTGCACATGCTGCCCTTTGCGGAGCGGCTGCCGCGCCAGCTCTCAGGCGGCCAGCAGCAGCGCGTGGCGCTTGCGCGCTGCCTTGCGGTTGATCCGAAGATCCTGATGCTGGACGAGCCGTTTGGCGCGCTCGACAAGAATTTGCGCCTCGACATGCAGATCGAGGTCAAGAAGCTCCATCGCGAGTACGGGATCACAACGATCCTCGTCACCCACGATCAGGAGGAGGCGCTGTCCATGGCTGATCGCATCGCGGTGATGAATCGCGGGCGCATCGAGCAGGTTGCTTCTCCGGCCGACATCTACGATCACCCCGCAACCTTGTTCGTCAATCAGTTCGTCGGCACGACCAATCTCCTGCCGGGCAGGATCGCCACCAGCGACGCAAGCGGGACTCACGTCGAGCTGCCGGGCGGATTCCTGCGCGCGGGTGCGGGACGATTGGCAAAGGGCCAGGAGGTGGTCGTGTCGATTCGTCCGGAGCAGTTGCGCGTCGAACGCGAGGGAGCTTCGGGACGGCTGTCCGGTACGGTAAAAATGGTCATGCCCATGGGGGCGCAGGTCATCTATGACGTGGAAATGCCCGGCGGCATCGCGATCAAGATTACGCAATCGCGCGACTCCACGCGCATGCCGCTTGCAAGCGGCAGCACCATTCACTTCGCGCCGGTCTCGGCGGAAGCTTGCCATGTCTTCCCTGCGCAAGCAGGGATGAGCAAAGGGAGTTGATCATGATCGTGCCGGTGAGCCGCCGTCATCTCTTGCGCAGCAGTGCCGGATGGGGCGCAGCTGCTCTCATCCCTTGCGGGTTTCCTTCGCCGTCGCGGGCGCAGGCAAAGACGCTGGTCGCCGCGACCTTCCCCGGCACCTGGAACGAGGCACACCGGGAAATCCTGGCGCCGGCTTTCACCAAGCGCACCGGCGCTGCGGTCACGCAATCCATCCTGCTCGGCACCGATCAGGTTTCGCGGCTCGAAGCGGCCAAAGGCGGCAGACCGCCGTTCGACGTGGCGCTGTTCGATTCGCCGCAGGTCATTGACGCAGCGAAGCAGGGAGTGATCGCGCAATACCCGGCCGCCAAATCGGCAAACTACAAGGACCTCCTGCCCGAGTATCAGGACAAGTGGGGCCCTCGCATTTCCATGCAGATCATCGGCATCGGCTACAACCCGCAGAAGATCAAGACGCCGCCGAAGAGCTGGGACGCGTTGTGGGAGGCGCAATACAAGGGCCGCGTCGGTCTCACCGCGCTCAACAGCCAGCTCGGCATCGCCTTCCTGGCCGAGATCAACCGGCTGCGCGGCGGCAACGAAAGCGACTTCGAGCCGGCGTTCAAGGCGCTGCGCGAGCTGCTGCCCAATGTCGGCGCGATCGGCGCCAATCTCGGCGCCTATGCGACGCTCTGGCAGCAGGAGCAGATCGACATCGCACCCTACAATTTCAATTTCGTGCAGACGCTCAAGGGCAAGGACGTTCCGGTTGAGATTTCCATTGCAAGCACGGGACCGGTCGGCTGGTACACCAGCATGCACGTCGTGACCAATGCCGCCGAGCCCGACCTCGCCGTGCAATATATCGATACCCATCTCGACGCGGCGGTGCAGAGCGCGATGGCGAAGCCGCCGTATGATGTGATTCCCACCAACGGCAAAGTGCCGCTCGAAGGCGCGATCACATCGATTGCCAGGACGCACGCGGAGCTTGCGAAGGTGCGCTCATTCGATTGGGAGAAGCTCAATCCCCAGCGCGGCGCGCTGATCGAAAGGTTCAATCGCGAGATCAAGCTGTGACAGAAAGCACGGAGTTTGTAGGGTGGGCAAAGGCGCGCGAAAGACGATTTACACTTTTAGTGCGTGCTTGATTGTGCGCGCCGTGCCCACGCGGTCGGACGCGCTGTTGGGTACGCGTGCGCACGGCACGCAAGAGCGCGCCTTTGCCCACCCTTGTATTCTTTTCCAGCAAAACGCGCTTTAGGTTCGCCGGACTGTGCAAGGGCGCGATCTCAGGCTGGTGCTGCCGCTCGCAGCGTTGTTTGCAGTCTTTTTCGTCGCGCCGTTGTGCGTGCTCGTTGCGCTGTCGCTCTCGACCGGTGCCGGGCTGCACGGATGGACGCTCGCCCACTACATCAAGTTCTTCACCGATCCTTTCAACTACTCCATCCTCTGGAGCACCATTCTTCTCGGTGTGAAGGCGACGCTGCTGTGCCTCGTCTTCGGCTATCCCATTGCCTGGATCGCAAGCCGCGCCAGCGCCCGCTGGCAGGCGGTGCTGCTGTTTCTGGTCATTCTTCCCATCATGACGAGCGTGGTGGTGCGAACGTTTTCCTGGATCGTCATTCTGGGGCGTCAGGGCTTGCTCAATCAGATCGCGCTCGGGCTTAATTTGACCAGCGAGCCGCTACGGCTCCTATTCACCGAGCCGGGCGTGGTGATGGTGCTCGCGCAGGTGCAGATGCCGCTGATGGTGCTGCCCATCCTCACCGTGATGTCAAAGCTCGATCCCAACCTCGCGGACGCCTCGCGCGCACTTGGCGCGGGCGAATGGCGCACGCTCTGGCGCGTGACCTTGCCGCTGTCGCTGCCGGGTGTGATCGCGGGCGCCATCCTGACCTATTCTGCAAGCGTCACCGCGTTCGTCACGCAAACGCTGATCGGCGGCGCGCGGCTTGTCTATATGCCGCTGCACATCTATCAGCAGGCGATCGGAGCGAATAACTGGCCGTTTGCCGCGGCCATTTCGGTGACCTTCATGTTTGCCGTGCTCGCTGTCGTCGCTCTTCTCGATATGCTCACGCGCTTTGCGCCAGGCTATGTCAAACCCTAGCCCATCGCTCGATTGGGAGAGCCTGTCGCTGCGCTTCACGTTCGCAGTGATCACGGGCATCGCGATCGTGTTTCTCATCGCTCCGAGCCTGATCGTGATCTTGACCTCATTGACGGCGTCGGCGTCGCTGCGGTTCCCACCCGCCGGGCTGTCGCTGCGCTGGTATGCGGCGCTGCTCAACTCCGATCAGATGCTTGCGGCCGCGTGGACGAGCCTCATCGTTGCATTCTGGACGACCATCATCTGCGCCATTCTGGGCACGGCGGCGGCGCTTGCGCTCTCCCGAGCAAAGCCCGTGTGGGCGCGCTCCTTCGACCTTCTGTTCATGTCGCCATTGCTGCTGCCGGCGCTCGCATTCGGCTTCGCGGCGCTTGTGTTCATCTATCAGCTCGGGCTGCGTCCGAGCATTGCGCTCCTCATCCTCGGTCATGTAATCGTCTGCGTTGCGTTCGTGCTGCGCACGACGCTTGCCGCGCTGACCCAGCTCGATCCTGCGCTGCTCGACGCATCCGCAAGCCTCGGAGCCGATCAGTTCATGACCTTTCGCCGCGTGACGCTGCCGCTGATCGGACGCGGCGTGGCCGCCGGCAGTTTTCTTGCCTTCATGGCCTCGTTCGACAATGTGCCGGTGTCGCTCTTTCTCGCCGACGAGCGCACCGAGGTGCTCCCGATTCATCTCTGGCAGCAGATCGAGACCAATCTCGACGTGCGCACCGCCGCCGTCTCCGGCGTGATCGTCGTCCTCACGCTCGTGCTGATGGTGCTGGCGGAGCGGTTTGCGGGGCTCACGAGCCAGATGCGGTGAGGCTGCGGCCGGGGATGTCCATCGCTACGGTTGCTATGATGCTCGCCTGCTTCCAGATAAAATGACGGGCGCCGATGGAGATGCGGAACCGTATCATCGCGCAGGTGATGAGCATCGGCACCTATGACGACATCCGCCGGCTCGAAGCGGCCTACAGCACAAATGAGCTGCG
>CATPCO010000144.1 GCA_955652925.1 uncultured Xanthobacteraceae bacterium
GCTTGGCCGGCCAGGTTCGGGGCAACCACGCCTCCACGGCAGGAACTTTAGTTCATGCCGAGTCGAGCGTCATTGACTCGTTGGGTGGCTACTGTCCGCGCGGCCCAGGGTTGGCAGGATTTCCGTACTGACTGTTCGTCAGTCAAGCCGCCGCTGTCTCATGGCGGCGACGACCTTCGATAATTCATCCTCCACCCGTCCAATGCTGCGGCTGATATCCCGGCCGATCGCGAAGAATACGAACACAATGAGGCACGCACCGATAAGCACCTGGTATTCGGCCAAACCCTGTGCATAGCCCAACAACAAATCATTCATTTCCGGTTCTCCTCTTTGCAATTTCGGCGCCCGCGCGTGATCGCAAGGCATTATCCACCAGGGTTTTGCCGAGACTCCAGATCGCGCCAGGCACGCGATGGGCATCCGAGATCACCGCCTCAAACGAGCGCTCGATCCACGCGCAGTCCGCATCGGATATGACGAGCGGCGGCAGAAGCTTGACGGTGTGGCTTCCGTGCCCCGCGACCTGAATGAGAACTCTGTGCTCGCTCAGCAACGGAATCACGATCAGCTGGCAAAACAATCCGCTGCCGGCAGTCTCCAGCAAATTCCAGGACGCCTTGAGCCGCAGCGACCGGGGCGCGCCGAACTCAATCCCGATCATCAACCCTTTGCCTCGTACCGCCTTGACCAGCTCATAACGCTGCGAGATCGCCTCGAACGCAGCCAGCAGGCGCGCGCCCATGCGCGCGGCGTTCTCAATGAGATGCTCGGATTCAATGACTTCGAGCGTCGCCAAACCGGCCGCCATGGCGAGGTCGTTTTTTGCAAAGGTCGATCCGTGCACAATGGCCCGATCCATCCGGTCGAAAACCTTGTCAAAAATCCATTTCTTGGTGAGCACTGCTCCAACCGGCACGTGCCCGCCCGACAGCGATTTGGCGAGCAGAACCATATCGGGCTCGATGCCCCAGTGATCGACGGCAAGAAATCGTCCGGTGCGGCCCAATCCGGTTTGGATTTCGTCGGCAATGAAAAGAGTGCCGTGTTTGCGGCAGAGATCGAGAGCACCGCCGAGATAGCCGTCGGCCGGCACGGTCACCCCTTTGCCTTGGATCGGCTCCACGATGAAGGCCGCGATCTGCCGTGATGCCAAAGCCCGTTCCAGGGCGCCGAGGTCATTGAATGGAATCTCGACGCATTGCGGGAGTAGCGGCCCAAACCCCGCGCGGAAGACCGGATCGCCGTTGAGCGAAAGAGCGCCGTAGGTCAGGCCGTGGAACGCCTGTGCGCAATAAACAATTCCGGGACGGCCCGTCGCCGCGCGGGCAAATTTCAGGGCGGCCTCGACCGACTCCGTTCCGGAATTCGCGAAAAACACCTTATCTGCGCAGCGGACCTGCCGCAGCAACCGCTCTGCCAAAATGCCGGCAAGGACTGAGACATCGAGCTGCACCAGATTGGGCAGTTCGCCATCGAGCACCTGCGTGAGAGCGCTGCGAACGTCAGGGTGATTGCGCCCGATGGCGAAAACTCCCCAGCCGCTCAACAGATCGAGGTACTGCTTGCCGCTCTCGTCGTAGAGATACTGCCCCAGAGCACGCCGGTAGCGCCGGTCGAACCCGATGGTCTTCAACACCCGGACCATTTGCTCGTTGAGGTAGCGGGTGTGGAGGCTGTATCTTTCTGCCTCCCGCTCGGCGAAGAGATCGGCGATCTGGAGGCTCATTGCCGGGCTCCGACACGGGGGGCTGTGGCGATTTGATCCATTGTAATAGGCTTGCGCGTGATGTCCCATGATCTCCGCCCACGACTTTTGCGGGAGAGGGTGACTAATTGGCCACCTTGGTATACGGGTAGGAGAGTATAATAATGGCGTAACCGAGGGTATCGTTGCTCCGTTACAGCCATTGGAAAGAGCGTCATGTCGGGTCGGGGGCGCGTCATTGCCGTCACTTCACTTGCGCTCGAGGCGCGGATTGCCTCGGGTACCGGAGTGTCGGTCATTTGCTCTCACGCATCCCAACTCGTCGCCTCGCTGGAAGCGGCGATCACGCAGGGCGCATCCGGCATCATCAGCTTTGGAATTGCGGGAGGATTGGCAAGCGACCTCTACGCCGGGGATTGGGTGATCGGATCGGCTGTGCAGAGCGGCCGGGAACTCTATCCTGCCGATCAGAGATGGGCCCAAAACCTGCTCGCGGCGCTGCCCGGTGCTGTGCACGCGCAAATTGTCGGCGCGAATGCGCCGGTTGCAGATTCCATCGAGAAGCGCCGCCTACACGCGCAGACAGGAGCTGCAGCGGTGGACATGGAATCCCATATCGCGGCCAAGATCGCTGCGGCGAAGCGAATACCTTTTGCTGCCTGTCGCGCAATCATTGATGCGGTCCACCGGGATCTTCCGCACGCGGCGGTGGTCGGATTGCGGCCGGACGGTAAGCCTGATCTGCGCGCCATTTCACGCTCCCTAGCAAGCCAGCCAAACCAATTCCCCGCTATGCTGCGTCTGGCCATGGACGCCTGGGTCGCGCGCGATGCTCTGCGCGACGGCAGACGCCGGCTGGGCGCGGGCCTTGCCTGTCCCTATTTCGCCGAAACCGGCGCCGCGACAGATGCGGCGGCGGCAAGCGCCTACGTTGAGCCGCAGTTTCGCTCCGCGAGCTCCTGAGCGCCCGTGCAAGCGGCGGGGATGGGGCGCCGAGGCTACCCCCCCGCTGCCCAATTGCTTCTGTTGTGTTCCGGTGATTGAATGCACGCAATTCGCGCGCGGAACAGCAGCATGAGCGTTATAGTCGTCCCGCTCACAGAAAGCTTCGCGGCCGAGATCGGCGACATCGATTTGTCGCAACCGGTTGCGCCCTCCGATCTTGCCACCATCAATGAGGCGTTTGCAAAATACGCGGTCCTGATCTTTCCCGACCAGCGCCTCTCGCAAGGCCAGCACCTCGAATTTGCCAAGCTTTTCGGCCCGCTGGAAACAACCATCGGCGTTTACCGGAAAGACGCGCCGCTGCGCCTGCCGACGGAATTGGCCGACGTCTCAAACCTAAACCACGAGAATGAGGTCTTGGGAAAGGAGAGCCGGGTTCGCCTCTTCCAATTGGGTAATCGGCTCTGGCACACCGACAGCTCGTTTAAGCGGGTGCCGGCGCGCGCATCCTTGCTCTACGCACGAACGATCGCACCGGTCGGCGGCCATACCGAATTTGCCGATGAACGCGCAGCCTATGACGCCTTGCCGGAGGAGATGAAAAGACGCATCGAGACCCTGGTCGCCGAACATTCGATCTTCAACTCTCGCGCACGGCTTGGCTTCACCAATTTCAGCGAGGAGGAGCGGCGGGAAATGCCGCCGGTTCCGCAGGTTCTCGTGCGCACCATCCCGGAATCCGGACGTAAGTCGCTCTATCTCGCTTCCCACGCCGGGCGCATCTTCGGCATGTCCGAAGCAGACGGACGCGCGCTCATCGACCACCTCATTGCGCATGCAACCCAGCGGCAATTCGTGTATACCCATCGCTGGCGCGTCAACGATCTGGTCATGTGGGACAACCGTTGCACGCTTCACCGCGGCACCGAGTTTGATGATCTGCGCTGGAAACGCGACGTGCAGCGCGCCACTGTGTGCGATGTTGCAAATTCCTGCGAGCAGGAAGGCGTCGCCATCGCAGCCGCATAGCGCGCTTAAAATGCGAGCCGCAGGGCTCCCCTGAAACTGCCTGTGGCAGTAGCATCTCTCAGCTGGGGAGGCTCCCGAGCGGGGGGAAGACATCTCCGGCGCGCGCGAGCATCGCTCGCGCCTGACCGGCATCGTCATCCATCTGCCGGACGAGCTCCTGTGTGCTGTTGAATTTCAACTCCGGTCGAACCCAATCGATAAACGCGACGTCAATGTCCTTGCCGTACAGATCACCTGAAAAATCAAACAAGAACGGCTCAAGCAGTACGGTGCCCTGATCGAACATCGGCCGACGCCCAAAGCTCGCGACGCCATCATAGCGGCGGCCATCCACTCCCACCCGCACCGCATAGATGCCGTGCGCGAGGCGACAAGCCGGATCGAGCCGCAGATTCGCCGTCGGATAACCGAGCTTGCGCCCGCGCTTGTCGCCGTGAATGACTTCACCGCTCACGAACCAGGGATAGCCGAGAAGCTCGTTCGCCTGCGCAATGCGTCCTTCCGAAAGCGCGGCGCGGATCCATCCTGATCGCACCAGATGCCCCGCGTGCTCGAACCCGGGCACGGTATCGACCGCGAACCCGAGCTTGGCGCCTTGGGCGGCAAGATAGTCCGGTGAGCCGGCGCGTTTGAGTCCGAAGTGAAAATCGAATCCAATCGCAACCCCGCGCAGCGCAAACCGACTAACTAGAAGCTCGCAGATGAAATCATGCGCGGACAAGCTCGCGAGCGCAGCGTCAAAGCGCAGCACGATTGCGCCGTTCAACCCGGTTGCGGCCAAAAGGCGTAATTTGGCTTGCGCATCCGTAAGCCGGAACAGGCTCTCGTTCGGATGGAAAAAGCTGCGGGGATGCGGCTCGAAAGTGAGCGCGGCCGCGGGGCACCCGAGCGCCTGCGCGCGCTTGAGCGCGGCAGCAATGACGGCGCGGTGCCCGCGATGCACGCCATCGAAATTGCCGATGGCGACGACCGCGCCCCGCAAGGCCGGGTCGGCTCGCCCTTCGCCGCGAACGACGACAAACGACTTTAGCGGCTTGAATTGGTCGTTCATGACGAGACTGATCTATTGAGCCGCCAGCAGAGTGAGCCCGCCGACGTCATCCTCATTTCAGAACCGTTGCGTTTATTCAAGCGCGTGCGCCACGCAGAGCCGCTCGGATTTGGAGCTGACGGCGCAGTGCTCTGTTGCCGCAGGGAGCGAAGCCGCCGAAGCCCTTGGCCGCTAGTGTTTAGCGCGCGAAAGCGAGCAAGCCTTCACCAGGATGCCTTGGCAATTTTACTGGGCGCACCTGCGCTTTGGGCCGTGGCATCAGCAGCACGCAGCCGCGTCTCCCGTAAGCCCAGCGCGAGCTTATGCCAGTCCCCGCGCGATTGCACATGCGCGGGATCTGGCCCAGGGATGGGACGGTGAAGGCCGAACTTGGCGCCATTGGCGTCGATCCAGCGCCAGACCACATCCGCTTCGCCATCGGCAGTCGTGAGATCGACCGCGCGGCCGTGGCCGTAGCCCCCGGTCGCCCGCGTGCCGCCATGGAGCGAATTTCCAACGCGCGCCTTGAACCCTTTCGCCAGCCCCTGGCGGTAATCGTCGCGGAAAGCGCTCAGCATGGACCACTGGATTCCGGCCGCATCCATTGCACGCCCGGCATGGTAGAGCTGCTCGCGGAAATCGGGGTCCATTCCGCCGATCGCATATTCGGGCAATGAAAGGCCCATGCGCTGGGCGGCGGCCGAGTCCTTCCACGTGAAATCGCCGGAGCCGTCACGTTTTATCGGCGCTCGCTGGTACACCTCCCACAGATACCGATCCACCTCGTCCATGTTGGGGGCGGCTTTGCGGCGGCGATTGGCAGGCCAATTCGCTGCATCGCCGAGGGAGAGCTCTGCGTTCTGCTTGCCCGGAAAAGCGACGAAGGCCCCCACCCTTGCCATGTTTGTAGAGCCGCGCGCTCCGCTACGGTCATCCGTCTCCGCATTAACGAATCGAATGGTCTGAACAGCGCGTGAATAGATCAGGGCAGTCTCGTTGGCCTGATCAGCGGCTGCTCTGTCCTGCTCATCCTCGCCAAAGGACGGTTGCGACATCTGCCGGAAAACGATGGTCTCATTGCCCGCCGAGGCCAACTGGAATGCGTTACCCGCGGAGGCCACACCGAACAGTTCCGCCTTGCTGCGTTCATTGTTGACATAGGCGAGAGCCGCAATTGCGCCTGCTACCCCGGCGAGCAGAATACTCACGCCCGTCTTGGTCGTAATAGGCAATCTCCACGTCGTAATAGGCAATCTCCACGTGATCGCGCTGGGTCGCGTCAGGTTGCGCAGCGCAAGATTAGACGTGGAGAAGAGGTGCCGGGGCACAACTCTGAAGACATCGAGCACCTTGGCAATTGACCGTGGCCGTCCATGGCGTTGCGTCGGTCTCCAAACGGCGGCGCGCGGCCAGCTACGCCAGTGGGCAGCAGCGAACGCCCTCGCCTGGTCGAAAAACACAGACAGAGAAATTGCGCGTTGGAAAGCAAGAGGCGCGTGCGCGCGTCGCAGCACAGCCGCGTATGCGTTCATGCAACAGGTCCCCCGTGCCGATCACTGCGCCGGCGATATCCACTCAAACCCGGCTGGCATCCGCCTATAAGGCTAAACCAATGCGCCGATACGCTACGCTCAGATGAGAGGAAGAGTGCCCCGATCCGACAAACAGTGATCCCCGATGAACGGGGAGTAGGGTTGATAAATAAGGAGAAATATTGACGCCACCGGTACCGATTGACGGCAATCGGTCCTTTTCCTCACGTGCATGGGATGTTTGCGTTCTGGGAATCGCTGTTTCACATCACCATGCGAGCTGCCGCATCACCATTTTCGGGAACAGGCCGGCTGCGGCGAATATCTCAGCCAGCGCGGCCGCATCGGGACTCTCCCGCCCGCCAAGTTCCTCAGCGTGGATTCCCGCAGTTACAAACAAGCAATCGATTCCGAAGGCGGCAGCCCCCTTAAGATCCGTGCGAATGGAATCTCCGACCGCCAGCACGCGCTCAAGTGCGGGCAACCGGCGGCACGCCGCTTGGGCGATGCGCAAAGCCTCCTCGTAGATCGGCCGGTAGGGCTTGCCGGCATAAATCACCGGGCCGCCGGCAGCGGCATAAAGATCGGCAATGGCACCCGCGCAATAGACAAGCTGTTCACCACGCTCGACAACGATATCGGGATTGGCACAGATCATTGGCAGCGCACGCATGCGCATCTGCTCAATGAGACGATGATAGTCCTGCGGAGTTTCCACCGTGTCATCGGTCAAACCGGAGCAGACCACGTAATCCGCCGTCGTGACGTCCGCCATCGGGGCATCAAGGCCATCGAAGATGGCGACATCGCGCTTGGGACCGATATGAAAGACGCGCAGCCCTTTTCGCGCGGCAATGAGCGCGTGGGTGACATCGCCTGAACTCACAATGCCATCGTAAGCGGCCCGGGGTACCCCGAGTCGATCAAGCGTCAAGCGCGCCACGACCTCCCCCGGCCGTGGCGCGTTCGTGATCAACACCACGATTCCGCCCTGCCGGCGAAAGCGCACGAGCGCATCGCAAGCATCAGGCTTTGCAGCAATGCCGTTGTGAACGACGCCCCACACATCGCTGAGAATGATGTCGTAGCCTTTGGCCACTTCAGCGAGATGCGCGGTGATCGGGGGAAGCGAGACAGACATCAGCGGAGCGGCCGGGCCGCATTGCGCGTGGCGCCCAAATTGCTGCTCAGGAGCTGGAATGGCAATGTCAATTATGCCCGCTGGCTCCGCTCGCCAGTTGCGTCAGAGCACTCAGGTCGACATTGCTCTGTTGTGAAATCGGAGCCGGTGCGGGCCGTATCGAATCGGGCGTTGCGGCATCGGTATCAGCGCCGCCGCGCTCGCGCGTGAGCTCGGCCGCACGTTCAGGGATCGCCTGTAACGCCTCGGCACGCACCGGGCGCGGCGGCGAGAACAGCAGACCCTGTCCATAGCGCACGTCCAGATCCAGGAGCTCGACGACGGTATTTTCGGTCTCGATCCTGTCGGCAATCAGGTCAATGCCAAACCGGCCGAGCAAATCGGCGAGCTCAGAAGGACGGGTCTCCGCTGCGGAGCGGGCACCTCTGAGCAACAGACTGGAATTGACCTTGACAAAACGGAAGCCACGTTTGGCGAGATCCGCGGGCTCAATGCGCAGATCCAGCACCTGGTCCATGCAAAACCGAAAGCCATGATCGAACAATGCCGCGAGATTGTCGTATTCGATCTGGCCCATTGCACGGACGCCAGCATGGGTGAACTGGAGCACAAGCGAGGGCGCAATAACGCGATTCGCCGCAAGAAACTCGAGAATTCTGGAGAAAGAGCTCGCATCGGCCAGCGTTGTCCGGGAAAGA
>CATPCO010000145.1 GCA_955652925.1 uncultured Xanthobacteraceae bacterium
TCCAAGGGACGCGCCCGCGCCGACGGTCGCGGTTTTCGTCGCCACATCGATGGCAATCGAATTCATCAGTCGCAAATCGATGACCACGCTCGCGCTTTGCGAAAACCCCTCGTAGGAGTGCCCGCCGCAGCGCACGGCGAAGGGCATGTTGTTGCTACGGCACCAATCAATCATGACGCCGACCGCGTTCGGGGTCTTGCACATCACGCGCAGTTGCGGCGTCAGCATGGTGCGGGCGTTGAAGGCAGGTTCGTACTGCGCGAATTGAGCATCGCCGGGGCGTACGAGGAGAGCGTCGCTCGCCGGGAGGTTAGGCAGGGGCGGCAGCGCGGCAGCGGCCCGGTGTGACCGTACTATCGCCGGGCTGCAAATCGCCGTCGCGGCGATGCGTTGGAGGACTGTGCGCCGTGGGATGCACGTCATTTATAGCATGTTTTCGGTCGGGTTGATTCGGATGCGGCCGCACCGCCAACATGACGGTGAATTCTCGCCGGCTGAATACGGATCGCCATGCGACCTTCGCGAGGTCACGCCCATGCGATTTGGAAAAGATACCACGCATTGATCGCGTGGTCAGTGGCGTGTTTCCACGCTCGGAGAGGGGACGGCCGGTTGGGTCCACTTACCCTCCAAAACTCTCCGCAATCGCAAAGATCAAGTTTCGTCGGCCACCTGCCAGTAGGCGACCTCGTCCGGCCGTGCCTCCGCGCTCGCCTGACGAACCTCAGCCGCCGCGAACATAGCGGCGCGTCAGGATACGGATCCGGTCGCGGAAGTGCGGGCGCACCCGGGCGCTCCATTGCGTATCGGCAGCGGCCTTCCACGCGGCGCTCCGTGCCACGTCCGGCGACGCCAGGTGATAGATTGCGACGTAGCGATGCGTCCCTCCGCCAGCCTCCGTCGACCGGTAGCGCCGGGCAGCCAAGGTGCCCGGAACCCGGGCAAGCGCGACGAGATGCTCCTCGTCGTACCATGCATTGAAATCGTCCTCTGCTTCGGGCGCGACGTTCATCGCATTGAGCAGCAGCGCCCGCGCTCCATCCGGCGCCGGCGCGTCGCTAGGCGCGGTCTGCGTGCCCTCGAACCGCAACAACCGTTTGCACATCGCGGTCACGCGCTTCGACCAGACCGACAGGTTGCCGTAGGCGATGGATGCGTATGCCTTGCTACGCAACACGTCGACCGAGTCGAGATCATAGGTGGCCACTGACAGGGTCGGCTGCTCGTCGCCGATCCAACGTTCACAAGCGCCGAACCCCGCAACCGCCATGCGCTCGGGAATGTGTTCCAGATCGTACCAATCATGGAACTCGTCGGCATGCGCGGTCGAGAAATCGAACGCGGCGACCAAGAGACCCCTGCCCATGCCACTCTCCCGATGCACGATCCCGAGGTGGGTATCAGTTTGCGACAAAGATGATGCACTAAAATAAGTCGGGGTTCAAACAACCTCAGTAATGAAGAGTGCTAGAGCTACGAAATTGAAGCGGATGCCGTAGCAGTACCCGACAATTAGCATCCGGATCATCAGTTCAGGATCAATCGAGGGCCGCCCGATGTCGCTATAAAATGGCGGCGCCAGGAATGCTATGATCGCCTTGCAAGCTCTCAGGAGGCAGCATGATCGGTGTTCTCACGCATCACTGGGCCAAAGTTGACAAAATTAACGAGGCGCGAAAGCTGTTGGATCGCAATGGCGATGCACAGAGTAAGGCGCCGGGCTTTGTGAGCCGTCAAACCCTCATCGCACTCGCGGACCCTGCGAAAATCACAACACTGGTCGTGTGGGCGACCAACGACATCTACGAAGCCTGGAGGGCCAGCCCACAACGAACGATGGCGATGAGCGGGGCCGACCGGCTCTGGGCCAAGCCTCCAGAATCCGAGCGCTTCCAGCTGGTCGGTTAGTTTTCGCGTTTTCGAGGTGACTAAGCTTGCCCCCGACCCCAATCGGGGAACGGTTTGGGTAAGGGATTGGATGCTGCCACAGCCTTCGTGGTCGGTCCGCTTACCCTCCAATACTCTCCCTGATCGCCGACATCGGAACACAGCCGGGTCGTGCCACTTCCGGACTCATGCGGTGCAGCAAAATAGCTCGTTATTCGATTACCTCGTCGGCGCGGCCGAGGAGGGGGAGCGGGATGGTGAGGCCGAGCGCCTTGGCGGTCTTCATGTTGATGATTAGCTCGACCTTTGTGGCTTGCTGTACGGGCAAATCCTCAGGCCGCTCGCCTTTGAGAATGCGGCCAACATATACGCCAAGCAGCCGGTATAACTCCGAAAGGCTGCTTCCGTAACTCATCAGCCCGCCTGCGATTGCGAACTGACGAAACAGGTAGATCGCGGGCATCCTGTGTTGGAGCGCGAGTGCACCGAGATGCTCAATTCGCGTGGTGAAGAACACATCCGGAGCGATAACGAGCCCGCCGACCCGAAGCTGAGACAGCGTTGCGAACGCAGTATCTATTTCGCGTTCAGTGGCAGCATGAAGGATGCGGATTTGTAAGCCGAGAGCGCGTGCCGTCCTCTGTAGGCTTCCGGACATTGCCTCGGCCGTCGGGCTGGTTGGGTTGATAACCCCGCCTATGAGCCGCCCTGCGGGAACCAGTTCGTGCAGCACTTCCACCTGCTTCTGCACTAACTCCACGCCCAATCCGGTAACACCGGTGAGGTTACCGCCCGGTCGCGCCAGGCTGCCCACAAGCCCGTCCGCGACCGGGTCGCTGCCCGTCACGAAGACGATCGGAATCGTCGCGGTCGCCGCCTTTGCCGCGGGGCCGGCAGGAGTGCTCGCCGCGGCAATCACCCTAACCTGGCGGCGAACTAGATCGGCCGCCAGTATCGGCAAGCGATCGTTCCGACCCTCCGCCCAGCGGTATTCGATCGCCACGTTGCGACCTTCGATAAATCCGCCCTCGGCGAGACCTTGGCGGAACATAGGCAAACGGTCCGCGAATAGATCAAGCGATTCGCTGCTGAGAAAGCCGATCACCGGAATTGCCACCTGCTGCGCGCGCACGGTGAGCGGCCACGCCACTGATCCAGCAATTCCTTTGATGAAATCGCGTCGTCGCATTGGCTTCCCCAAACGCAGGACCGGCGGCGATCAAATCAGGAGTTTACGCCCAGCGAAATGGGGTTCGATGGTCTGGTTGCGTAGCAGCAATCCTGAGCCGCGCATGACGGCTGTGGGTCAATGCTGTTGAAAAAGTCCCA
>CATPCO010000146.1 GCA_955652925.1 uncultured Xanthobacteraceae bacterium
ATCGTTCGTCGATCTCGATCGCGGCATCTTCTACCGGCTCGCAGATGGAAAACAACAAACCAACAAGCGCCAGCCGCCGGTGCCACTACCGCCGCGCCTTTTGGCACATATGCGACGCTGGAAAGACCGCGGTCTGATCACAAGACATTTTGTCGAATATAACGGCGAGGCGGTCGCCTCTGTGAAGACCGCGTTCAAGCGTGCAGTCAAACTCGCGGGGTTGCCGGGTAAAGTCTCCCCGCACACGTTGCGTCATACCGCGGCCACGTGGCTGATGCAGGCTGGCGCCGATCGCTGGCAGGCGGCTGGGTATCTCGGCATGAGCGTCGAGATGCTGGATCGGGTCTATGGGCACCACCATCCCGACCATCTTCAGGACGCAGTCCGTGCGATAGGCAAGCGTGGCGCACGAGAACGGAAACGAGACGTATCTGGGGCGGTTTCTGGGGCGGTGACGAAAATGCAGCGTCCGACATCATCCTAAGTTACCGACAGATTTGGTGGGCCCGGGAGGACTCGAACCTCCAACCAGACCGTTATGAGCGGTCGGCTCTAACCATTGAGCTACGGGCCCGATGCGCCTCTTCCCCGGGCACGGGGCATACAGCGCGCATGCGCTGCGAGCAAATGGCTCACATCCGAAACAACCGCTTGGCGTTGCCGCTGAGGATCTTCGCTTTGTCCTCATCGCAGAGCGCAACGGAATTCATCCAGTCCACCGCAGGCTTGTTGGGCACGAACGGCCAGTCGACCGCAAACAGAATGCGCTCGATGCCCACCTCCATCACGCAGCACAACAGCGCGGGATTGGAAAAGTTACCGCTGGTCGTGATGTAGAAATGCTCACAAAACACCTCGCGGAACCGCATCGCCTTGCCGCCGGGACGCGCGAGCGCGTGATCGATCCGCCAGAGAAGAAACGGCAGCGTCTCGCCGAGGTGGCCGAGCACGATCTTCAGGCGGGGATAGGCCTCGAACACGCCGCTGAGCACAAGCCGAATGGCCTGGGTCGCGGTCTCGACGGTAAAGCCCCACGCGGCGCGGATCACCATCGGGAAGTCCTTCACGTACTCTTTGTAATAGGCGTCCATCACGGTCGAGAGCGGCACCGCCGGATGCAAGTAGACCGGTACGTCCATTGATTGGGCGCGCTCGAAAATCGGCCAAAACCGTTTGTCATCGAGGAAAGCGCCATTCGCGAGCCCGTGAATCATCGCACCCTTGAAACCGAGCCTGGTCGTGCGTTCGAGCTCGTCCGCCGCCGCCTTCGGATCGCTGGTGGGCAGCGCCGCGAAGGCAGCGAAGCGTTTGGGGTTCGCGGCAACGACCGCATGCAGACGGTCATTGACCCGCCGGGTCAACTCGACGGCGTCCGCGCCGGAGAGCTTCTGTGCCGAAGGCGCGCCGTGGGAGAGGATCTGCATGTCAATGCCGGCCTCATCCATTTCGCGCAGGCGCAACTCGCCGAGATCGTAAAGCGCCTTGAGCATGTCGGGGGCGCGCACGCCCTCCCCGCTGACGAACTTGCTCGAGAGCTCCTTGTCCCAATAGTGCTCCTCGATGGCGATGACGGGACATTTCGGCCGCTCGAGCATGATGCTTTCCTCCCAAAGACACTGGCTTGGTTACTGCGACCTTATTGCGGACCACAAGGCCTCCGTCCCAGGCGGAGCCGAATCATTCGCCCGATCAAAGGCCCTTCGGGGCAACCGCATAAAGGATGCGTAAACGAAACGTTGGAGACCCGCAGTGGCCGCAACCCTGCTTTGCCGTCGCGAACTGGAGCGTCGTCCTTGCGAGGACTAGATTCGGGGTGGGTTGGCGGCCATGCAGAGCGTGATCATGACTCATCTGGTCGACAAGCACGTGGTGGCGCGCGCGAATTCAGTTCTTCTGCAAAGCTTCATTGGGGGCGGGCTTGCGGCATGCGCGATCGGCGCGATGATCTACGACATCTGTTATTGGCTCGCGGATTAGTCCTTTCCTCCCTGACCGACCGCCCTACGAATCTGCACCATTGGCCTGCTCAACGGCGTGGCGCCGATTGACTTGGGCTGTTATACTAAAAATACACGTGTTGAGATTGCGGGAGCCGTGGGAGGTCTGACATGTCTACAGGTTCAAGCGACATCAGCGGGATTCAGAGTGCGTTGTCACAGGCCGTGCGCGAACATTGGGTACTGTTTCTGGTCGAAGGAATTGTGCTGGTCATTCTCGGCGCGCTTGCCATCATCGTGCCGCCGATCGCAACGATCGCCGTCGATATTTTCATCGGCTGGCTGTTTCTGATCAGCGGCGTCGCCGGCCTGATCACGACGTTCGGCGCGCGCCACGCGCCGGGTTTCTGGTGGGCGCTGCTCTCGGCGTTGCTCGCCATCGCGGCGGGCCTGGTTCTGCTCGCGTGGCCGGTGAGCGGCGCCATATCGCTCACACTGCTGCTGATCGTGTTCTTCTTTATCGAGGGCATCGCCTCGATCATGTATGCGCTCGAGCACAAGGCGGAGCTGACCGGACAATGGGGCTGGATGATGGCGAGCGGGATCATCGATCTTATCCTCGGCGTGATCATCCTCTTCGGACTCCCCGGCACCGCGGCATGGGCGCTCGGCTTGCTGGTCGGCATCAACATGCTGTTCGGAGGCGCCTCGCTGATCGCCATCGCCTTGCATGCCCGCAGCACCGGCAGCGGTACGCCGGCGCCGCGCACGGCGTAAGTAGAAGAAGTAGGTTGGGTCGAGCGGGCAGCGAGACCCAACAACACCGGCGCGTTGGGTCTCGCGAAGGGTTCGACCCAACCTACGCGGCTACGCGGCGAATGCCGGGTTGATCAGGAGGCTCGCTGCCTCGCCCGCATCGCCAATAAGCGCGGGCGCGCCGACAAGCACCGGCCGCCCGCCGATGGTCAAGCTGGCCTGCACGCTCACAATCGATCGCGGCAGCACTCCCACCGCTTCCTCGAGCCGCGATCCCATGAGCGGCTCGAGCGGCTGTGCGACGCGGCAGCCCTCGACCAGCCAGGAGGAAAAGCCGCGCAACGCGCCGTCGCGCGGCAGCTCCGCGACGGCCGCCGCAAATCGGCTCATCGCCTCTTCCATTTGTGCCGCCGCGCCGAACGTGCGCACCAGCCGGATCCAGGTGCCCCTGTACGCGACGGTGGCGCGCAGCGCAAAGGTTGCTCCCAAAGCCGCCTCTCCTTCGATGCGCCGGAAGCGGCAATCGCGCGCGAGATCCGGCGCAGCCGCGATATAGATCTCTTCAGCGCCGAGCCCGCGCGCCGTGCCTTCTACGCCTGCGATGCGCTCTCCAATGCTTTTGCCCGGTGCTTGTGCAAGCGCGCGGTGAGCGATGGAGGCTGCCTTGACCGCGAGCGCGACCTCTGCCGGATCGGCTGGCGCGCGCAGTTGCGCAAACATGTCCGAAGCGTCGGTGAGCTTGAGGCCGCCGGCGCCCAGGTCCGCGGCAATTCCAGCCGGCATGCCGGCAAGATCGGGAACGGCAACCGCGGCAGCGCTCCTGGTGGGCGCAATCATGCGGGCGGCTTCGATCCCGACGCGCGGTGTGTGGCTCACGCCGCCGAGGCGGCTCGTTCGCTCGATCCAGCTTTTGACCCGATAGGTGAGCGCAGCGACCAGCACCGGCGGCCGATCTGCAACAAGGACGAGCAACGCTTCCGACCAGTACGGCACGAAGCCCGTGAGCCAGGAGACGCCCGCTGGGCGCGTGTTGTTGGTATAGAGCAGCAGTGCCTCGAAGCCTCTTCGCCGCATGGCGCCATGCACGCGCGCGAGGCG
>CATPCO010000147.1 GCA_955652925.1 uncultured Xanthobacteraceae bacterium
GTATTGGCCTGAGATGACATTGACGACACGCATCTATCTCATCTTTTCCAACTTTTTGATTCTGACGCAGGAGTGGTCGATGTGGCTCGTTTATCAGAGCGGCGCGATCATCCCGGTATGGAATTCCGACTCATATGCCCCTCACCTTGGCAGCTTTCAGCTGATTCCACAGACGTGGAGCGTGTCGCTCGAACTGATGTTTTATGCCATAGCACCGTTTTTGGTGCGGCGACATTGGCTTTTGTTACTGGCTATCATTATAGCAACTTACTTGTCGCGTTCGGCAGCTGTGGCGTATGGATTTACTGGGTCCGGCTTCGCCTATCGCTTTTTTCCATTCGAAATCGGGCTCTTTCTGGCCGGGGTCTTGAGTCATCGCGCCTATGCCTACTTAGATTCGCGCGGCATGGCGAGTTTTCCCCTTTCGTTGGCAGTGAGCGCCTCGTTCATCGGAGTGGTCCTCTTTCAGCAATTCATCGAGGGTCTCGATAACCACAAATTCTACTTGCTGGTTGTGGTGGCATTGCCGGCTCTGTTCTACGTGTCTCGCGGCAACCGGCTGGACAATTGGTTAGGCGAATTGTCCTACCCGATCTATCTCGCGCATGTGGCAGTCCTGACCGTTGGCCAAGCCGTTGCCACCGCAGCAATCGGGCCGATTGGAAATCGCAATTGGCTTGTCATTGGAATGGTGGGAGCCACGATCCTGTTATCGGTGGGGTACGTTCATTGGATCGATACACCCTTTGAGGGCTGGCGGCAGCGGCGGACAACGCGCGCCAAACAAGAAAAAGCTCCCTTCGCCGGTTATCCAGAGCTCAATGTTGCGCTTGCCGGCAGGCCGGCTTTGCCCTGAGCCGAAACAGGTTTTTCGGCAAGCCCGACCACCTGGAGACCGGCGCGGGCAAACCCGGGCAGATTAAGGACGGCCTCGTCGAAGCGGGCCGCGCCGCGCGTAATCGCGCGAATGCCCGGCACGAACTGAAACAGCCGGTTGAAGAAGAGCACGTCGCTGTTCATGAACAAGCAAAAGCCCAGGAAGCCATGCGTGCGATAATGGAGGGACGCCAATCCTGCCCGATGCAGGACCGGCACCGTCTCCTCGTACTGGAGAGGGCGCTCCGTTGACGGATCAAGCATGGGGGAAAGGCGATAAATCGCCGCGCGCAAGGCTCGCCAGACAATGAAATCGCTCACCGGCTCGCGATAAAGGAAACGGCCTCCAGGCTTGAGCACGCGCGCGATCTCAGCAAACAAACGGGCGCGATCGGGGACATGGTGAACCCCGCCCAGCATGACAACGGTATCGATGCTTTCCGGTGCCAGAGGCACGCGGGTCGCGTCTCCTTGCAAAAAGAGCGAGCTTGCATTCTTGTGCAGTTGGCGCGCCGCTTCCAGCATGTTTTCGGAAACATCGATACCGATGTAACGAGACATGCGGCCCTTGAGCAGCATGGGGGCTTCCCCGCGCCCGCAGCAGAGCTCAGCAACGGTCCCAAGATCGCCCGGACCAATCGCGTCGAGCACGACCCGGTCCAGATAGGCGAGATATTCCTGCGTGTGCGGGTAGTTCAGATTGGCCGTGTAGGCGGCTGCGATCTTGTTGTAGTGGTGCCGCTGCACCTCGGCCTGCGGAGACAGAAACTCCTCCGCGAATAGCGGAATGCCGGCCTCACTCATTCGGTAGCGATGGCGGCCGTCGGAAGTCACGAGCGCATTGCCCTGGAGCCTCAGGTCCGCACCGGACCGGGGACATCTGAGAATATCCAGAAATGGCTCGATGGGATTGGCGGCCCCAATCTTCGCTCGCGTCGCTATCACTATCATTACGCTCGATTCGCCGGCTTGGTGCCGATGGCGCACCAGGACATTTCGTTCACCCACGCCAGGCGCACATCTTGAAGGCCCTGTTCCATCATCATGAGCTCGACGGTTGCGCGCGGCCAGTAGTGAGCGATCTTCGGCAGCATCTGGTCAAACACGATGGATCGAAGATGCCGAAAGCCAAACTCACGCAGCAGCGCGAAGTAAGCAATCCGGCCAAACCCCAGCCGCAGGAGCAGCCACAACAGCGCCGTCGGATAGACGGCGAGGTGATGCACCAGGCCAACCGGAAGCCTTGAAAACAGCGCCTTGCGCAGCGGATCGGCGAAGGAGACGATCCACTCGTTGTTCTCACGGCCATACACCCAGATCAGGACCCGCCCGTTCGGCTTTGCCGCCTTCACCATGCTGGCAAGCGCCTTTTGCGGATGCTGCAAATGATGGATAACGCCAATCGAATAGACGATGTCGAATTCATCTTTGCACCCGATCTCGTAGCCGCTGCGCTTCTCGATCCGCACGCTCGGGAACCGCGCAAGTGTGTGGCGCGCGGCCGCGAGCGAGCGGTCATCGACGTCGATCGCAAGCCCTCCTGCGGCGCCATAGGTCATCGGCCAATAGGAGTTCCGCCCCATTCCACATCCGACGTCGAGAAACGTTAACCCCCGCCAGTCGGCCGGCTTGAGATGCACGGTCCAGCGGCGAAACTGCTCCTCGTATTCCGGCCGCAGCTCGGAATAGTTGTGCCATTCGTAGCCGAAACGATCCGGAGAGCCGGCAGCAAGCACCTGGTCGGCACCGCCGAGATCCGTCTGGGTCACCGGCTGACCGCCTTGATGGCCATGGGAAGAGCGATGATGCCGAGTCCGACCGGAACCCACAGGAAGGTCACCCGGGTGACGATCACGGCCGCAACGGCCGCATCGATCGGCACGTCCGAGAGGCCAAGGAGGCCGATCAGCACGGCCTCGGTGCCGCCTCCTCCGCCAGGCAGCATCGTCGCGCCGCCCACGAGGGCGCCGGCGGCGTAGATGGCGGTCGCGTGGAGGAAGGACAGGCCAA
>CATPCO010000148.1 GCA_955652925.1 uncultured Xanthobacteraceae bacterium
CAGCCATTTCCAACACACGCCCCAATTGGATGCGCAAAGCCCTCGCGCCAATCTGATTCAAGAACTGAAACAACTTGGCTTTCTGGTCGCCCCCCTTTGCCTTTAGAGCCCTCAGCAAGGCGAGGACTTGCCCATTACTCTCGGCAAGGGGGTGATAAATGTGGTTCACCGTGAGATATTTGAAATGCCACGGCGCGCCCAAGAAACTTCACACGGGCGGCACTCAATACCGCAACATCGTTTTGACTCTTGTGGAGCGCGGCCGCCGCCGCCACCGGCAACGAGGCTGAAATCCGCCTTGCCTTCGCCGACGCGTTTCGAATGCTCAATAATCGCATTTCCATCTTCGTCAACTTGCCGTTCCGTTCGCTCGACACACTCGCGCTTCAAAAGCAGCTGGATTCCATCGGCAAGACCAAGGACGCGGGTCAACCGCCAGCGACCGCTGCCGAATGAGCGAAGCGCCTTCTCCACTCCCCCGCCGCCTTATGGCGGCAGGTGAAGGAAGAGGTGCAACCCCCCAGCGCTGGCATAATCACGTTTCATTGCGTTGTGCATTTCCAATCGGCCAGAGGACGGCCAAGTGGCGCGTTCCGGCGGGATTGGAACAACCACCGCGCAGGCGGAGCTCATTGTGTCATGCAATCGTCATGGAGCGATGATGAGCTAGCGGGGGCTGGACGTTTGCACGCCGCACTAGAGCCAGCAAAGCCGACAATGGAGCGGCGCGGCATTGCCGAAGCGGGGCTGGGCAACAGGAGTACGGTTTTGAAAACGGGTCCCACCACTATCGCGGTCGCCGGCCTGATCACCGCCAGCACTCTGGTGCTTGCGGCGCCTTGGTCGCCCGCCGCGGCCATGGAGATCTCGGGCGCTGGCGCCACTTTTCCCTATCCGCTCTACGCGAAATGGGCGGATGCGTACAAGAAAGACACTGGAACGAAAGTGAACTACTACCCGATCGGCTCCGGTGGCGGTATCAAACAGATTCAAAACAACGTCGTGACCTTCGGCGCCTCCGACATGCCGCTCAAGATCGATCTGCTGAACAAGGATGGCCTTGTTCAGTTTCCGACCGTAATCGGTGGCGTGGTTCCGGTTGTGAACGTCGAAGGCGTGCGATCCGGTGAGCTCAAGCTGGACGGAGCAACGCTGGCGAAGGTCTTCTTGGGCGACATCAAGAGCTGGAATGATCCCGCAATTGCAAAGCTCAATCCAGATACGAAACTTCCGCCTCTTCCAATCGTGGTGGTCCGCCGCCTGGACGGCTCCGGAACGACCTTTCTCTGGACCGATTACCTGTCCAAAGTCAGCGCGGAGTGGAAGTCCAAGGTTGGCAGCAACACCTCCGTCGAGTGGCCGATCGGCATCCGTGCCAACGGCAATGACGGCATCGCCAACAGCGTGCAGAATACGAAGGGTGCCATCGGCTATGTCGAGTACGCCTATGCCAAGCAGAGCAAGCTGGCGACAATCAGGATGATCAACAAGGACGGCAAGACTGTGGAGCCGAGCGCCGCGGCCTTCCAAGCTGCGGCCGTAAACGCAAAGTGGGACAAGGACGATGGTTTCCACGTTATTCTGACCGACGAATCGGGCGCGGCTTCGTGGCCTATCACTGGCGCCACTTTCATTCTTGTTCGCAAGCAGCCGAACGACCCAGTCGCCGCCCGCGAAGCGCTGCGGTTCTTTGCCTGGGCCTATTCCAAGGGCGACAAAATAGCCGAGGATCTCGACTACGTGCCGCTACCGAAGAGCGTGGTCGCGGAAATCGAGAAAGTTTGGGCCACCCAAATCAAGGATGCGAGCGGCAAGCCGATCTTTGTTGAGGCGCACTAAAGGCCCAAGCGCGCCGTTCAGTGGACGGGAACAGAGCGCGGGAGTGGCATCCCATTTTCTGCCATCAGCGCGCGCAGCCGATTGGGATAATCGGTGATGATGCCGTCGACACCGAGTGCGATAAGCTGTTGCATTTGGGCGCGGTCATTGACGGTCCACGGAATGACGCTCAGCCCAAGCGCCTCCTGCGCAAAACTGTCGGGAGAAAGATTGTGAAAAAGCGGCGACCACGCCGCGCATTGGGCGGCAGCGACCAGGCGCGGGACGGAGCCGTCGTATGCGTCGACGTTGAATCCTGCCGTCCACGTTGAAGCCGCGCCCTCGCCGCGATGAAGCGTGTCTCCAGGGCCGCCATCGATGGTGAGGCACACCCGCTCGATTTCGGGCGCGATGCGTCGCATGGCAACAAGCGTGCGCCAGTCGAACGACTGAATGCTCACCCGCTCGACGAGCTTTGCCTCGCGCACCGCCGACGCCAAGGCGGCAGCGAATGTCTCGGGATCGGGGGTGTCTGCGGCCGAGGTAGGAGTGAGCTTGGTCTCGATGTTGAAGCGGATGTGATCCGCATTGGCAGCGCGAACGAGCTCGAACAACTCGGCGAGCGTTGGAATGGCTATGCCATCCATCGCTTCCTGTTCCGGAAAACTGGCCGCATAAGAACTGCCCGGCTTGAGCCGGCCCACGTCGTAGCGCTTGAGCTCGGCCAAGGTGAGCGCCCGGATCGCGGGTCCGCGCCCCTGCAGAAAATTGCCGTCCGGGGAGCGCGTATGATCCGGATTGAGAAAGCTGTCGTGGCTGATCACCACAACATCGTCCTTGCTCATGCCGATGTCGAGCTCAAGGGTGGTGACCCCGATCCTCATCGCGGCCGCGAAGGCTGGCAGCGTATTCTCCGGTGCGAGCCCGCGAGCGCCCCGATGTCCCTCAAGGTCGAATGCGCGCGCGAGGGGCCCCATGATGAGAGTGGCGGCAGCTGCCGCGCAGACGATGTTTGCCAAGCTGCGCCGCATGTGGCCTATGATTTCGCGCCTTTTTCTTTATGACGGTGTTGCGCGACATTAGCAGTGGAATATGTCGCAGCGACGACGGCCGCGCGGCACTGAGAAATGACCCAGAATTTCGTCCCGTGTATCAAGGTCGTTTAACGCAAATCGGCCTTTGACACGATCCAACTGCACGCTTCCAAGCTGGAGCACCGCGCCATGCGCCGAATACTCCCGATTTCGGTTGAGCACTGGACGCGTGCGCTCACGCGCTGGGACGTGTTCGCAATCCTGCTCGTTCTCGGACTGCTTGTCTTTCTCGCGCAAGCAAGCCACGGTGTGCTCGCGCCGCTTTCCGAGCTGCAAAGAGCCCCACTGTCGCTCGCGCCGGCGCGGTTGCCGGAATATGCGGCGCGCACCACGTTGCGCATGCTGGTCGCGCTCGCCTTCTCGCTCCTGTTCACCTTCACCTATGCCACGCTTGCCGCCAAAAGCAGGCGCGCCGAGCTTCTCCTCGTGCCGCTCCTGGACATCCTGCAATCGGTGCCCATTCTTGGCTTTATCTCGGTCACGATCGTGTTCTTCATGTCGCTTGCGCCCGGCCGCGTGCTGGGCGCGGAATTCGCCGCGATATTCGCGATCTTTACGAGCCAGGCGTGGAACATGGCTTTTAGCTTCTATCAATCCTTGCGCACGGTCCCGACGGAGCTCGTGGAAGCATCGCGCGTGTTCCGGCTCTCGTCATGGATGGCTTTCTGGCGCGTCGAAGTGCCGTTCGCGATGCCGCAGCTGATCTGGAACATGATGTTGTCCATGTCGGGAAGCTGGTTCTTCGTGGTCGCGTCGGAGGCGATCAGCGTCGGTAACACCACCGTGCTGCTGCCAGGAGTGGGCTCCTATATCGCGCTCGCGATCGAGCACAAAAGCCTCGCTGCCGTGGCA
>CATPCO010000149.1 GCA_955652925.1 uncultured Xanthobacteraceae bacterium
ATCGTCGAGAACAAGACCGGCGCCAACGGCGCGATCGGCGCCGAGTATGTTGCGAAGTCGGAACCCGACGGCTACACGCTCTACTTCACCACTGCGGGGGTAGCGGTGGTCTATCCGCATCTGCGTCCCACACCCTACAACACGTTGCGCGATTTCACGCCAGTGAGCCTCGTCGCGTTCAACTCGACGATGCTGGTTGTGAACGCAGGAATGCCAGTCAAGTCCGCAGTCGATCTGGCAGCATTGGCACGGGCTAATCCGGGCAAAATCACGCTCGCTATTACCGCGCTCGGCTCGGTGTCGCATCTCGGCCTCATGCTGTATCAGGCTGCGGCGGACGTGCAGTTTCAGCAAGTGCCCTATCGCGGCGCGGCGCCGGCCATGACCGACCTCCTGGGCGGCATGCTGAACGGGCTGTTCGGCGACGGCCCCACCGTGATCGCGCATGTGCGCGCCGGCAGCATCAGGGCGCTCGCCGCCACGTCAAAGCGACGCTCGGACATTTTCCCGGATGTGCCGACCTTCGTCGAGCAGGGCTTCGCCGACACGATCGCCGACCAATGGGCCGGTGTGCTCGCACCCGCGCGCACGCCGCCCGAGGCAATCAGCAAGCTCAACGCCGCTATCGCGGTGGCGCTGAACGATGCCGGCGTGCGCGCAAAACTCCGGGAAACCGGCACGACGCCCGCGCCCGGACCCGCGGACGAATTCGGCCTGTACCTGCGCGACGAATACGCGCGCTGGGGCCGCATCATCCGCGAGAAGAACATTAAGGCCGAATAAGTTGGCCAAGGCGGAATAGCCTTGGGCGGCCGATTGCCCTCTCCCGTCTTAACTAAGCAGATACCGAAACTTCTGCCTTGCCAACCGCGCCTGTTCCGGGTTCGGTGCATTCACCTTGGGGAACTTGTCGCGCCAGTGCCACGGCCGGCAGGCATCGATGATGGCGCGACTGTTAGTGAAATCGCCCTTAGCCTTGCGCTCGGGCTCGATGCGCGGATCGAGCGGTGTCGACCAGGCGTTGCGAATGATATCGATCGATGTTGCGGGATCCGAACGTGTCAGCATCGCCCAGATCAACTCTTCGAGGTTCGACACGTCAATATCGTCGTCAACCACGATCACGTAGCGCCCGGCATATGCGCCGGCATGGCACATGGCGGCGACATGGCCGGCCTGTTTGGCGTGGCCGGGATACCGCTGCTTGATGGCGACGCCGAGCAGAAGTCGCGCGGTGCCGATCTCGTGCGCCCAGATGGCAGTGACGTTGGGGACTCCCGCTTTCACGACGTTCTCGCGCAGGACTGCTGAACGAGTAAGCGCGCGGTAACGCGCAATTTCATCTGGCGGGCGCTGCGGCGCGCAGCCGAGCAGGATTGGATTGTTGCGGTGATAGATCGCCTTGATATCCATCACCGGCTCGTTGCGCACGTCGCTGCCGTAATAGCCCATCCACTCGCCGAACGGCCCCTCGGGCTTGACGTTGCCAGGGCTGACGTAGCCCTCGATCACAATCTCCGCGTTGGCCGGCACCGGCAGACCGGTAATCGGCGCTTTCACCACATCGACTGGCCTACCGCGAATGCCGCCGATGACCTCGTATTCGCAAACGCCGTAGGGAACCTCGCTCGACGCCATCAGGAACGACATCGGGTCGCAACCCACCACGATAGCAAGTGGCATCGGCTCGTTTTTCGCTTGGTACTTATCGCGCTGGATGCGGCCGTGCTTGCCGGGCGATATGTAAAAGCCGACGGACTTGGCATCGTGGATCATCACCCGGTACGTGCCACAATTGATCCAGCCCTCGTCTGGGTCCCGGGTGACGTTGAAGCTGCCGGTGCCGATATAGCGGCCCCCGTCCTCGTCATGCCATTTCGGGGTAGGAAAGATGGTGACATCGACCGCATCGCCTGTGATGACGTTCTCGAACACAGGGCCGTCGTTGACGTAACGCGGTGGGATGCGGTTGAGGTTGGCCATATATTGCGTGCGGAATGCCTCGCTCAATTCGAGCTTGGTCATGTCCGTCGAAAAGCCGAGCGTCATTCGCTGTCGCTTGCCGCCGAAGAAATTGACCAGGACGCGACTCCCCGGCAATGTGCCTGGCACATCCCCGAAGATGACACAGGGGGCGTTCTCGTCATGAAGGATGACCTCGGCGGCCATGCCTATGTCCTTCTGCCAGGACAGGCCCTTCACCTCGCGGACCTCGCCGAGCTTGCGGGCCTCCTCGATCCACTCGCGCAGATCGGTATAACCGACATGCGGTGTCCGCTCGGCGTTCTCGCCGGTGGGAGCGCCAGCTTGGCCAATGACGTTACTCATGTATTCGGGCTGCCGATCCTGCGTCGCCATCCTCGCGTCTCCGCCTAGAGAATGCCCGCAAAGAAGGTGCCGCACCAGTGTGGTAGGATCAATCACTTGGTGGGGTGGTAGTGGGTTCGGTTGACAGCAAACGCGGCTTTCTCCGACCCGTTGACACACGTTGCCGATGCCTCCACGGCATTTTATCACGCCGATTCCAGTCGCCAGTGGGTGAGAGGATTCGAACTCGCAAACGTCGAATCGCAGCGCTTGCCGTCGCATGGCGCTCGGCCGGAGCCCTCCGACAAGCGGGTCAACTCACGGCACGCGAGAATTCCCGTGCGGCCTCAACGAGTTGTCAAAATGACGTTTGCGAGTTCGAGTCCTCTCACCCCAGCCAGATTGGTTCTCGCTGCGGCGCAGGGGAACGCGGGCGAGCGCGCGCATCACTCGTTAAGTACAGCCAAAACGCTCTTGAAAGATTGTGCAGGTCGGATTCACGGCCCCGAAACGGTCGCGCGATATTTTGGAGCAGGGTGACGGCTATCGAAGGAGATACCGCATGGCCGGAGGAGCCTCGACTGGACGCCGCGTCTCCTCGGGTAACACTCGGCCCGCAAGTACCGCGCTCATCCTGATAGTCAACCTGGCGGCGTGTTACCTGCACAACTGCGCCCATGCACAAACACCGGATCCGAAATGGGGGGCGCCCGCGCAGACGCAGGGCGCGACTGATCGGGCAGTCGAAGCCGCGAACGAGCGCCAAGACTGCTATAAATTCCCAAATAGCCCCTCCGAGCGCTGTCGCGTGCAGCGGGAAGACGACCGTCGTCCGTCTGAGAAGCACCATGAGCGACAGGTGCATGAGAGGCGCTGGTACTAGCGCACGAGGCGGCACAGCAGTAGCCAATCGCGCTGACCACATCTCTTGCACAGCACAGGCGGAGACACCGGTTGCATTCCTTACGAAGCTTCGCGGACGCTGGACCGTACTGAACCGCTGCCTATTACCCCCAAGCCGCCGTAGACTAGATGGAAATCCCGCAGGGCAGTGAGCCACGAGACTTTGGAGAAAGAGGTCATCTCCTTGGGCATGTCGCGGTCCATGAAAATGACCGAGGCGTCCCAGGAACAGCCCGCGAGATACGGAATGTCATGCTCACGATCCAGCCGATACCACCGCGCCAAATTCCGCCGCACGATCGGCAACACCAAAATCTGTTTCAGCGTCGGCAGTTCAACAGAACCAGGACTGTTCGGGTCGCCAGTGCTCAAACGAACCTCACGGCAACCTTAGGAACGCGCGCATATATAAGGTGTGAGACAGAACGCGAACGGCCGAGCGGGCTAGGAACCTCACTCGGCCGCAGCGTCGGGCGCTCTCTCAGGAATTTGGGACAAGTCGCTAAAGCGCATTCATGAG
>CATPCO010000150.1 GCA_955652925.1 uncultured Xanthobacteraceae bacterium
CGAATCCCCATGCCCTCGCTGCTCGCTTGCGCAGCGGTGCATCATCACCTCATCCGCCAGGGGCTGCGAACGTCAGTCGGCCTTGTGGTCGAGTCCGGAGAGCCGCGCGAGGTCCATCACTTCTGCTGTCTTGCGGGTTACGGCGCGGAAGCGATCAATCCCTATCTCGCGTTCGAAACCTTGATCGCGATGAAAGATGATCTCCCCGAAAAGCTCGACGAGAAGGAGATCGTCAAGCGCTACATCAAGTCGATCGATAAGGGCATCCTTAAGGTGATGTCCAAGATGGGCATCTCCACCTATCAGTCCTATTGCGGCGCCCAGATTTTCGATGCGGTCGGGCTCAAGTCCGAGTTCGTCGCGGAATATTTCACCGGCACCGCGACTCGCATCGAGGGCGTCGCACTCGATGAAATCGCCGAGGAAACCGTGCGGCGTCACCGCGACGCGTTCGGTGACGCTCCGATCTATCGCAATGCGCTCGATGTGGGCGGCGAATACCAGTATCGCGTCCGCGGCGAGGAGCATGCCTGGACCGCCGCCACGGTGGCCGCCCTCCAGCATTCGGTTCGCGGCAATCTGCCCGATCAATATCGCGAATACGCGAAAGTGAGCAACGAGCAGTCGGAACGCTTGCTCACCATTCGCGGACTGTTTCGCGTCAAGCCGGCGGCTGAAGACGCCCGCAAGCCCGTGCCCATCGAAGAGGTCGAGCCGGCGCAGAACATCGTGCGCCGCTTCTCCACCGGTGCCATGTCGTTTGGCTCCATCTCACGCGAGGCGCACACCACGCTTGCTGTGGCCATGAATCGCATTGGCGGCAAATCCAACACCGGCGAAGGCGGTGAGGAGGCGGACCGCTACAAGCCGCTTCCCAACGGCGACTCCACGCGCTCCGCGATCAAGCAGGTTGCTTCCGGGCGCTTCGGCGTGACGACCGAATACCTCGTCAATTCCGACATGATGCAGATCAAGATGGCCCAGGGTGCAAAGCCCGGCGAGGGCGGTCAGCTTCCCGGTCACAAGGTCGACAAGACCATCGCCAAGGTGCGCCACTCCACGCCGGGTGTGGCCCTGATCTCGCCGCCACCCCATCACGACATCTATTCGATTGAGGACCTCGCGCAGCTCATCTTCGATCTCAAGAACGTCAATCCCGGCGGTCTCGTCTCGGTCAAGCTCGTCTCGGAAGTCGGTGTCGGCACCGTTGCCGCCGGCGTGTCCAAGGCGCGCGCCGATCATGTCACCATTGCCGGATTCGAGGGCGGCACCGGCGCTTCGCCACTCACCTCGATCAAGCATGCGGGCTCGCCGTGGGAAATTGGTCTCGCTGAAACCCATCAGACCCTGGTGGCAAATCGCCTGCGCGGCCGCATTGCCGTGCAGGTCGATGGCGGTTTGCGCACCGGACGCGACGTCGTCGTGGGCGCGCTCCTCGGCGCCGACGAGTTCGGCTTCTCCACCGCGCCCCTGATTGCGGCTGGCTGCATCATGATGCGGGTGTGCCACCTCAACACCTGCCCGGTCGGCGTCGCCACCCAGGACCCGGTGCTGCGCCAGCGTTTCGTCGGCCAGCCCGAGCATGTCATCAACTACTTCTTCTTCGTCGCCGAGGAAGTGCGCGAGCTGATGGCGGAGATGGGCTATCGCAGCTTCTCCGAGATGATCGGCCAGATGCAGATGCTCGACAAGCGTCATGTCGTGGAGCACTGGAAAGCCAAGGGTCTCGACTTCTCCCGGCTGTTCCATAAGCCGCACGCGCCGCGCGGCGTGAACATCCATCACTGCGAGCCGCAGGACCACAAAATTCACGACATCCTCGACCGCAAGCTGATTGCGCAGGCGCAGGACGCGCTCGATCGCGGCGCGCCGGTGCGCATCGTGAGCACGATCAGGAACACCGACCGCACCGTGGGCGCCATGCTTTCGGGTGAGGTGGCGAAGCGCTACGGTCACGAAGGACTGCCCGACGATACCATCCACGTGCATTTCACCGGTACGGCTGGCCAGAGCTTCGGCGCCTGGCTCGCGCGCGGCATCACCTTCGAGCTCGAAGGCGACACCAACGATTACGTCGGCAAGGGACTCTCGGGCGGGCGCATCATTGTGCGCCCCACCGCGGATGCGGGCATTGTGCCGGAAGAGTCCATCATTGTCGGCAACACCGTGCTTTACGGCGCCATCGCCGGCGAATGTTATTTCCGTGGCGTGGCGGGCGAGCGCTTCGCGGTGCGCAATTCAGGCGCCATTGCCGTCATCGAAGGCGCCGGCGATCATTGCTGCGAATACATGACCGGCGGGATCGTGGTGGTGCTGGGACGGACCGGGCGCAATTTTGCCGCCGGAATGTCGGGCGGCATCGCCTATGTCCTCGACGAGGACGGCACCTTCAAGACCCGCTGCAATCTCGCCATGGTCGAGCTTGAGCCCATGCCGGCCGAGGAAGCGGCAAGCGAGCGCATCTACCACCAGGCGCACGACGACCTGGAATCGCACGGCCGCGTCGAGGTCCTCGAAGACATGACCCGCTACGACGAGGAGCGGCTGCATCTTCTCATCGCCCGCCACGCGAAATTCACCCGCTCTGCAAGAGCCGCGCAGATTCTTGCGGAGTGGAAAAAATATTGCCCGATGTTTCGTAAAGTCATGCCGCTCGAATATCGCCGCGCGCTCGCTGAGATGGAAAAGGCGCGCATGCTGCAGGCGGCCGAATAGCGAATGGGCAAGATTACCGGGTTTCTGGAATACGAACGCTCCGATCGCCACTACCAGCCGGTCGAGGAGCGCATCAAGCATTGGCACGAGTTCGTGCTGCCGCTGCCGGAAGCGCAGACGCGCACGCAGGCGGCCCGCTGCATGGATTGCGGCATTCCCTATTGTCATGTGGGCTGTCCGGTGAACAACCAGATCCCGGACTGGAACGATCTCGTCTATCGCGGCAACTGGCAGGAGGCCGCGCGCAACCTCCACAGCACCAACAATTTTCCCGAAGTGACCGGCCGGGTTTGCCCGGCGCCGTGTGAAGCGTCGTGCACGCTCAATCTCGACGACAACCCGGTCACCATCAAGACCATTGAATGCGCGATTGCGGATCGTGCCATTGCCGAGGGCTGGGTTCGCGCGGAACCCGCCTCGTTCAAGACCGGCAAGAAGATCGCGGTCGTCGGCTCGGGGCCGGCGGGGCTTGCCTGCGCCCAGCAGCTCGCGCGCGTGGGGCACGAGGTGCATGTCTATGAGAAGCACGCCAAGGCCGGCGGCCTCCTGCGCTACGGCATTCCCGATTTCAAGATGGACAGAATTCACGTCGACCGGCGCGTCGCGCAGATGGAGGCCGAGGGGGTGACATTCCACTATGGCGCCCAGGTCGGCGTAAACGTGCCCGCCGATGCGCTGCTCAACGATTACGAGGCGCTCGTGCTCACGGGCGGGGCCGAGAAGCCGCGCGATCTGCCGATCCCGGGCCGCGAGCTCAAGGGCATCCATTTCGCCATGGATTTTCTGCCGCAGCAGAACAGGCGGGTGAGCGGGGAGCCGCAGGACGAGAGCAACCCCATTCTTGCGACTGGCAAGCATGTGGTGGTGATCGGCGGCGGCGATACCGGTTCCGACTGCATCGGTACCTCGTTTCGCCAGGGCGCGGTGGCAGTGATCAATTTCGAGATCATGCCGCAGCCGCCGCTCTGCGAGAACAAGCTCCTGACCTGGCCCGACTGGCCGCTCAAGCTGCGCACCTCGGCGAGCCACGAAGAAGGCGCGGCGCGCGATTTCGCGGTGATGACCACGAAATTTTCAGGCGAGAACGGCGCGGTGCGCAAGCTCCACTGCGTGCGCGTGGACGAGAAGATCAAGCCGATCCCGGGCAGCGAGTTCGACCTTGACGCCGATCTCGTCCTGCTGGCCATGGGCTTCGTGCATCCCGTGCACGAGGGCATGATCGAGTCGCTCGGCCTGGCACTCGATGCGCGCGGCAACGTAAAGGCTGACACGGTTGCGTATCAGAGCTCCAACCCCAAGGTGTTTTCCGCCGGCGACATGCGCCGCGGCCAATCGCTCGTGGTCTGGGCCATCCGCGAAGGCCGCCAATGCGCCCACGCCGTGGACAAGTTTCTGATGGGGGCGACCACGCTGCCGCGGTAGGTTGGGTCGAGCGCTTGCGAGACCCAACATTCGTCGCGCACGCTGGGTCTCGCAAGAAGCGCTCGACCCAGCCTACGGCGCCGATCCCGACCCGGCCTACATCCCGCCATAGAGCTTGTGCGGCAGCCAGGTCGCGAGCTCCGGCGCGAACCACAGCACCACAAGC
>CATPCO010000151.1 GCA_955652925.1 uncultured Xanthobacteraceae bacterium
CGATCCGCTATCGGGCGTGAGCTCCCCCATGATGAGATTGAACAGGGTGGTCTTGCCGGCCCCGTTCGGTCCGATGATCAGCCGCCGTTCTCCCGGCTCGACCGCGAGGTTGATATCGGAGGCGACGCGCAGCCCGCCGAACGACTTGTGGAGACGGTTGACGCTGAGCGCGCTCATCGCTTGCCGCCCGCGCTCGCGGCTGCCACAGGGGATTTCTGACGCTTCCCGAGCGCACGCGATCCCATCCGCCACAGGCGCACGGTTCCCGGCACTAAACCTTCCGGCATCAAGATGACAATGGCGACAAAAATCGCGCCCAGCATGAAATTCCACCGTTCGATGTAGCCGCTCACCACGTTCTTGATGATGACGACCAGGGCCGCTCCGACGATCGGCCCGAGCAGCGTGCTTGCACCGCCCGAGATGACCATCAGCAACACCTCGGCCGAGGAGGTCAGAGCCAAAGTTTGTGGGCTGATGAACTGATTGTAATAGACGAACAGCATGCCGGCGATTGCCGTGAGCAGTCCAGAAAACAGGCAAGCCCAGAACCGGATCATCCACACATGATAGCCGAGCGCATTCATGCGCCGCGCCTGGTCACGCGTTCCGGCGAGCGCCGCGCCAAGGGGCGAGCGCACGAAGGTGAGCACGGCCACGACTGCAAGGAGAAAGATCAGCAATGTCGCATAATAAAATCCCGTGGCGGAGACGAGCGTGAGCCCGAACGGCGAAGGCCGGGACGCGACGCTGATGCCGTTATCACCGTTCGTGATGCTGATCCAGCGGTAGGCGAGACCCCAAAGAATTTCCCCGAGCGCCAGCGTGATCATGATGAAGCCGATGCCGGTGCTGCGTAGCGAAAGCGCCGCGAACAGGCCGGTCGCCACAAGCGTGATCGTCAATCCGGCCGTGATGGCGAATGCATGGCCATAGCCCGCCGCCAGCAGGTAGGCGATGGCATAGCAGGAGACCCCGAACAGTCCGGCATGGCCGAGCGACACAAGTCCGGCATAGCCGACGAGCACGCTCAGGCCGAGCGCAAAGACGGCGTACAGAAGAATCTGGCTGGCGACATTGATATAATAGCTTCCCGGAACCTCATACGGGATGGCCGCGAGCGCGGCGAGCGCGAGGCCAAGTGCAACGCAGCGGCTCGTCATGGCGCGTGCCGGCCGAACAGGCCCTGCGGGCGCAGAATCAGGACCAGCAACATCGGCAGAAACAGCACGAAATATGCAAGTTCGGGCATGAGCGCCTGGCCGAAATTGTAGATGATGCCAACGATCATGCTGCCGATGAATGAGCCCAGCAGGCTTCCGGTGCCTCCGAGGATGACGACCACCAGCGCGAGCGGCAGCATGTCCTGGTCGAGACCGGGATAGACTGACAGGATCGGGGTGCCGATCATGCCGGCGAATCCCGCAAGCCCGGCGCCGAGCGCGAACACGATGGTGAAGAGGCGAGACACCCGAATGCCCACCACCCGCGCCATTTCGGGGTCATCGACGCCGGCGCGGATCATGGCGCCGAGCCTGGTTCGATCGAGCATCAGCCAGAGCGCAACCGCGACCGCGGCTGCGATGAGAATGATGACCAGCCGATAGGTCGGAAAGACGAGCGCGCCCAAACGGGAAAAACCTTCGAATGCGCGCGGCGTGGCGACCGAGATCGGATCGCCACCCCATCCCATCAGGCAAAGGTCGGCGATCATGAAGGAGATGCCGAGCGTGACCAGGACCTGAGCCAGCTGCTCGCCCGGCAGCCGGCGCAACAGCAGGCGCTCGATCAACCCGCCGAAGGCCGCGACCAGCAGCGCGCCGAGGAGCGCGGCAATCCAAAAGTTAGCGGAGACGCCGCGGTATCCGATTGCCAGCGTGGCGCCAAAATACGCGCCGAGCATGAACAGCGAGCCATGCGTAAGATTAGGAATACGCATCAGCCCGAAGATCAGCGAGAAGCCCGCCGACAGCAGGAACAATAATCCGCCGAAGGTGACGCTGTTGACCGCGAGCAGCAGCCAAAAGGTCATTATCCCCAGCCCTTCCTGCTCGCACGGCCGGGCGAGGCGCGCGGCGGCGCCGCGCGCCTTGCGGCCTTTTCCTCGTCAGCTCTTCAGCGGTGGAAAGTCGCGCGAATAAACCGGCTGGGACAAAAACTTCTTCTCGTCATAGGTCCAGAATTGACTCACATCCTTGTAGGTCTTGACTGTTTTGTTGATGAGCTTGCCTCCCGATCGTTCGCAACGGCGGACGTAGAAATCTCCGATCACGTTGCCGAAATGATCAAACTTGATCGGCCCGCGCGGGGTGTCGGCGAGCGATACCGACTTGAGCGCCGCCATCAATGCGTCCTTATCGTCGGACTTGCCGCCGGTCTTCTGCAAGGCGGCCTCGACAACCGCGGCGTTGACGTAAAGGCCAGCGGCATAGAATCCGGGATCTACGCCATAGTCCTTCTGCATCGCAGCGATGAAACGTTTGTTGCTGTCGGTTGCCAGGTCGAGCGTGTAGGGACAACACGAATACATCCCGATCGCCTCGTCGCCGAAGCTGCGCAGGAGGGCGTCATCGCCTGCCGTTTCGCCGCCGACGACAGGAAGGTTGAGACCGAAATCGGCATACTGTTTCTTAAACCGCAGCGGGTTCGATCCGGCAAAGCCCTGACACACGCCGTCACAATCGCTGATCTGCGCGAGGTAAGGCGTGTAATCCGGGGTGACGATCGGTGGCCACAGTTTCTTGATGATCCTGCCGCCCTCATCCTCAAAGGTCTGCTGGAAACCGCCCATCTGCTCGTAGCCGAAGGCAAAGTCTTCGGAGATTGTGAAGATGCGCTTGAGTTTGAGCTCCTTCGCCGCGTAGTCCGCCATGGGATGCATGGCCTGGGACGAAGTTGCCGAAGCGCGCAGAAAATACGGGTTCGGGCGGCGCTGGGTCAGATCCTCCGCCGCGGCAAGACTCAAAAGCGGCGTCTTCGCCTGGGCGATGTAGTCGGTGATAGCAAGGAGCTCGAAGGCTGCGAGCGGCCCGAGGATCACATCCACATGATCCCGCTCGACCAGCTCTTGCGCCTTGGTCTTGGCGCCCGCCGGATTTCCCCCGGTGTCGGCCGAGATCAATTCGGCCTTGCGCCCCGCCATGGTGTAGTTCTTTTCCTTCAGGTAGACGGTGACGCCCTGCTCCATCTGGATGCCGCCCTGGGCGAGGGGGCCGGTCTTGACCGTCAGCAGGCCGATTTTGAGCGGAGCGCTCTGGGCATGGACGTGCGGCGCCTTGACGGCAGCCGCGCTCACTGCGGTTCCGGCAAGCCCCTTTAATACCTTGCGGCGGTCAAGTGCCATCGTCGTTTCCTCCAATCGTGAGTTGTTGTTTGCGCTGCTCTATCCACAATGACCCAAATTCGGTCCGGCCGCCAGATCGTAGCCCGGATTGAGCGCGTCGGAGCATGAGCGACGACGGCCATCCTTGTCCTCCCCACATGTTATGCTGCATCTTATGGTACAAACGACCAGCTCACAATTTGGGGAGGGCCGCGCGTGAAGCTTTATTCGTTCTGGCGCTCGCTTGCGACATTCCGGGTGCGTATCGCGCTCAATCTCAAGGGCATTACGCCCGACGAAGTCGTCGATGTGAACCTGATGCAGGGGCGCCAGCGCGAGGCTGCCTTCCGCGGAGTCAATCCGCAGATGCTGCTGCCGGCGCTCGTGGACGGGGAGAGCCCCGTGCTGTTTCAGTCGCTCGCCATCCTGGAATATCTCGACGAGACCCATCCGAAGCCGCCGCTCCTGCCATCTTCGCCACGGGCGCGGGCCCGCGTGCGCGCGCTCGCGCAGATCGTCGCCTGCGACTCTCATCCATTGCTGGTGCCCCGGGTGCGTGAATATCTTGAACACGAGCTCAAGCTTGACGAGCCCGCGCGGCTCAAATGGATCCAGCATTGGATCGGGGAAGCCTTGCAGGCACTCGAAGCCAACCTCGCCGGCAGCAAGGAGACCGGGCGCTATTGCCAGGGCGATACCGTCACCATTGCCGATATCTGCCTTGTGAGCCAGGCGACCGGCGCGAATTTCTTCAAGTATGATCTCGCGCCGTTTCCGACCGTCCGCCGGATCACGGATCTCTGTATGCAGGACGAGGCATTCGCGCGCGCCCACCCGTTGCGACAGCCCGGTGCGCCTGCATCGGTCTGATATTTCCACCAACAACGAGCGAACTCATGCGACTTGCGAGCTTCGAGGCAAATGGCCGTGCCAGCTACGGCGCAGTTACCGGTGCCGGCATCATCGATCTCTCACGTAAGTTTCCCAAATACGCGAGCCTCTTGGACCTGTTACGCGCGCAGGCGGTCGCGCAAGCACGCGCGGCCGCAAGCGGCGCGGCCGATTATCAGATCAAGGACGTGGAAATGCTGCCGCCGATCGTCAGTCCCGAGAAAAACATCTGTGTCGGCATCAACTATCCCGACCGCAGCGCCGAGTACAAAGACAGTCGCGAAGCACCGAAATATCCAAACCTGTTCTGCCGGTTTCCCAGCTCCCTGGTCGGCAGCGGGCAGCCGATCGTGCGACCGAAAGTATCGGACAAGTTCGACTACGAAGGCGAGGTCATACTGGTGATCGGCAAGGAGGGCAGGCACATTCCGCGCGAGCAGGCGCTTTCGTTCATTGGAGGCGTCACGCTTGGCAACGAGGGGAGCGTGCGCGACTGGCTGCGTCACGGGACGCTCAACGTCACCCAGGGCAAGAACTTCGACCGCTCCGGCAGCGTCGGGCCCTGGATCGTCACCTCCGACGAGCTTGACCCGGCAAAGCCGCTGCATTTGACAACCCGCGTGAATGGCGAGCGGCGCCAGGACGACAGCACCGACCGCCTCACCTGGGGCTTTGCCTGGCTGATCAATTACATCAGCACCTTTGCAACGCTCAAGCCTGGCGATTTGATCTGGACCGGAACGCCGACGGGTGCCGGCGTCCACCGCAATCCGTCGGTGTGGCTCAAGCCCGGCGACGTGGTGGAAGTCGAGGTGCCGGAGATTGGCGTGCTGCGTAACGAGGTGGTGGACGAGACGTAATTGTTGGCGTCATCGCCGGGTCTGACCCATAGGCGCTAACTTAAGACGCATCATCAGCCTCTCGGTCGTCATCGTCCGCGCATGCGGACGATCCAGTAAGCACGGAACGTCGCATTTGGCACGGCTTTACCCTCAATCCGCTGTCCAGGGATTACTGGGTGCCCC
>CATPCO010000152.1 GCA_955652925.1 uncultured Xanthobacteraceae bacterium
CCTCAACTGGCGTAAACAGTTAGTACTTTATCGCAGGTCCCGCTAGGCACAAGTCCGCGCAAATTTGTCAAGACCAAATAGAAAGTTCCGGTTCTTAGCCAAGTAGAAACTTCCGCTTTGGAAGTTTGGGTTTGGCTTTTGGGGATGGGGTGCAGGGGAAGGGGGGCAGTTCCCCTTCCCCTGCTTCATCCATGTATTAGCCGTTATTCCGCAGAACCTGCCACAGTGGTTGCTCGGGCATGCGTTGAAAGACTGCGTTCCAGCGTATGCGGCCTTGCTGGCGGCGACGCTGCCGTTCGGTCGCGTCCGGTTTGCCGGCGGCCAGGGGCGGAGTCCAGGGCGCACGATAGTTGGGTTTCTTTTCCGCCGCACAACGCGTCAGTGGGAAACACCGTTTCTTCCAGCGCATCCACAACGTCTGATCCAGCCGCTGCTCGATCTCGACCTGCTTCCCACGCATCCCGCCGCCGATGTCGGACCGCCGGATCGGATAGGCGGCTCCGGCCCAACGCACCGTGTAGTCCTGCGCGATGGTCCGCACTTCGACCTGGCTCAGCACCGAATCCAGTTCCAGCCCGCGGGTCAGTGCACGGTGGGCATCTCCTGCCTGTTCCGGCTCGCATGCGAACCGCCGGTTCCACAGCGGCAAGTACACTTGCTCGAGATAGTCATTGGCTTGCTGCCGGGTGCGAGCTCCCACCTTGCGTAAGCCTTTCACCAGCCGGTCTTGCGCGGTGCCGAAAAATCTTTCCACCCGCCCTTTGGCTTGGGGCGAGTGGGCCGCGATCCACTCGATATCCAGTTCCTCCAGCGCTCGCCCGATCTGCGTCGGCGGCTGCGCCGGTGCCTCGCGGTGATGCCCCGCTTTAGGCGCGGTCTGAAACAGACTGGCTTTATCCGTGTATACCGCCAGCGGACGCCCGTGGACTTCCACATAGCGGCGCAACAGGCGCAGATTTTCTGCCGTCGAATCATGATCGACGAATCGCGCCACCGTCCGCGAAGTGGCATCGTCGATCATGGCGATCAGATACAATCGCTGCCCTCGTCCTTCCAGCCAGTCGTGTGTGCTGGTGTCCCACTGCAGCAGTTCTCCCCAGCGCGCTCGCCGTCGCCGCCACAGGTGTACCCGGTCCACCCGCGCTCGCCGCGCCTTCCACAATCCCGCCTCCAGCAGCCATTTCCGCAAGGTCTCTTTCCCCACCTTCAGCCCATACTCGGCGGCCAGTTCTTCCGCCGCCAGCGTCGGCCCGTAATCGTGCCACTGCCGCGCCTGCTTTTGCTGGGCAAACAGCTTCACCGCCCGTGTTTTCAGCCTCTCCGGCAGTCGCCGGTTCCCCCGCTTCCCCCGCAACCCGTGCATCACCGCCCGGTCCCCTCGCGCCTTCATCCGCTTCCCTAACTCTCGCACCCAACGCGGACTGATGGCCAACTCTTTCCCCGCCTGTACTTGCGTGATGTGCCGTTTCCTCACCTCATGCAGTACCTTCAATCGATCGCGATCTTTCCTCGACATCCACAGCTCCTCTTGTCGTTTCGCCATGTCCCATCAAAGCGGAACTTTCTACTTGGCTCCAAGAGGAACTTCTCATATGGCCGCGACAGGAGAGGATGAGGATCCGGTGCCAACCCAGCCCACATGTTAGAATCCTTAACTTCAAAGGCCGAACGTCTTCGCTTAAGCCACGCGTGACCGCTTCGAAGTTTCTGCCCCAGGGACAATCATTTGATGACCAAACAGATTTCCGATGTGACACAACAGATTCCCGACACGCTTCCTCGGCCCCAGACTAAAGGTGAGCCTCAGATGCGGGCGGATGTGGTCGTGATTGGCGCTGGCCCGACTGGGCTTGCCTGCGCGATTGAAGCCCAGCGTGCTGGCTTCAAAACGATGGCTATCGACAAGGGCTGCGTCGTCAATTCCATCTACAACTATCCTGCCAACATGTCGTTCTTCACGACGCCGGAGCTGCTCGAAATCGGCGACATTCCTTTCAGCACCGCCCGACAGAAGCCCACGCGGGAGGAAGCGCTGGAATACTACCGCAAAGTAGCCGAGCACTATCATCTCGATATCCGTCAGTATCAGTGGGTAAAGACGGTCACCGGGAGCGACGGCGATTTCCAAGTAACCACGACCGATAGCCTCGGCCGAATCTACGACTACCGCACCTGCAAGCTGATTGTTTCGACTGGTTACTACGACCTGGCCAACCCGTTGAACATTCCCGGCGAAGATCTTTCCAAAGTCTTTCATTACTATCGCGAGTCTCATCCTTTTTTCGATACCGACGTTCTGGTGATTGGAGGCAAGAACTCCGCCGCCATCGCGGCTCTTGACCTGTGGCGGCACGGCGCACGCGTGATCCTGGTACATCGCGGGTCGAAATTCCATAGCCACGTGAAGTATTGGATCTTGCCCGACATTGAGAACCGCATCAAGAATGGCGAAATTACTGCCTACTTCCGCAGCACTGTGCAGGAGATCGAGCCCGACTCTGTCAACCTCGAAACCCCGGAAGGTCCTGTCCGCTTGAAGAACGATTTTGTCTTCGCCATGACTGGCTACCATCCAGATTATGACTTTCTGCGCTCAATGGGCATCGAACTCTCCAGCGAACAGTGTCGTCCAGTGTGCGATCCGGAAACGCTCGAGAGTAACGTGCTTGGGATTTACGTCGCAGGAGTGATTGTGGCAGGGTCGAGGACGAACGAGATCTTCATCGAAAACGGAAGGTTTCATGGCAGGCAGATTGCAGCCCATCTTAAGCAGAAGCTGTCCAGTGCCTCGTAAGCAATACTGAATATCGAGCCTAAGCCAGCGTGACCGCTTCTTCTCCCAGTTGCTGATTGATCAAGCGCGCGACCAATGCTCTAAGTCTTTCTCC
>CATPCO010000153.1 GCA_955652925.1 uncultured Xanthobacteraceae bacterium
GCCTACGCGGTCAGCTCGATCGATCGGCTGGATGAGGCGTTCGGACCGGGCAAGGCCATTGCCATCAACGTTGCGGCCCGGCAGGCAGGCGATCTGGCGTTCATGCATTCCTTGGTCGGTGATCTCAAGGCAAGCGGATGCGCGGAACGTTTCATCATCGAAGTGACCGAAGACGCCTTCATCGCAAAGAATCAGTTTCAGTCGCAGGTGTTGCCTTTGCTGCGTGACAATGGGGTTCGCGTATCGATCGACGACTTCGGAACGGGCTATTCCTCCTTATCCGTGCTCGCGGATATCACCGCCGATGAAATCAAGATCGACCGGTCGTTCATCGTCGACATCCATAAGCGCCCGCGCAGCCAGAGCATTCTCAAGGCGATTGAATCCGTGAGTCATGCATTGGGAATATCGGTTCTGGCCGAGGGCGTCGAAAACTTTGAGGAGCTCGCATACCTGCTTGGGGCCACGCGGATCCGCTTTGCGCAGGGTTATCATTTTGCGAAGCCCTTTCTGCTCGAGGAAATGGTGCGCACGAACGGCACGCGCGCAGACGAGCGCCGCGTTGGCGTTGAACGGTCGAAGCCGCAGGGGCGGCCTGCGACCCTGTTGCGCGTGGCCCGCACCGGCCGGCTCGACTAATAAAAAAATATTTTTATATCAATAGCTTGGCTCAATTGTATTGAGCGCCTGCATTGTTATATTATGTCATGCAGGCGGTCATTCGCCCCCGAATCTCCGCTTTGTGTGAGGCCCGTCGCTCTCGGCGGGCCGTCTGCTTTTGAGCCTTCCATGACTCGCTCCAATCGGCACGACCATATTCGCCTGACCTCCCATCCCGTCCCGGGCGGCAAGCACCATTTCCCCATCCACTGGGGCGCAGAGACGGCGCGCCAACGCGGACCTGTGATCGGAACCGTTTCGCGGCCAAATGACCGCAATGTCATCGGCACTCACGGCGGGTCCTATGCCGTCTATCGCGCGCTCGCCGTTTCAGCGGGTGCTCTCGATCCCATCCGACGCCCCGATCTTACCAATACCCACCCCGCCGCCATTATCGGCCCGTTTGCGCAATGGAAGGATTCCCGTCGCATCGTCTCCCTCGACCCGTGGGGACATCTCGTGGCGGAAACCTTCGCCTCGGAAATTGCGGAAGGGTTAGATGTCCGACCAACGATCGCAGTCACCAAGGCGCGTCTCGATCTGCATGAAATACAGGATGCGCTCGAAGACGGACGTCTTTCCAGCGATGGCGAGGTGCTGCACGAGAACGGCGCCATTTCCGTTGTCAAGGTCGCCATCGATCCCGTCTGGTATTTGCCGGGAATCGCGGAACGCTTCGGCACGAGTGAAATGGGATTGCGGCGCGCGCTGTTCGAGCAGACCGCCGGAATGTTTCCTGAGCTCGTAACCAGGCTCGATCTCCAGGTCTTCCTGCCTCCGGTGGGAGGCACCACCGTCTACCTGTTTGGCGACGTCGAGAAGCTGAAAGATCCGCGCACCCTCATTACTTGCCGGGTGCATGATGAGTGCAACGGATCCGACGTCTTCGGCTCCGATATCTGCACTTGCCGGCCATACCTCATCCACGGGATTGAGGAATGCGCGCGCAGCGCTCAAGCCGGCGGATTGGGCATCATCGTGTACAACCGCAAGGAAGGCCGCGCGCTCGGCGAGGTAACGAAGTTCCTGGTCTACAACGCGCGCAAGCGCCAGGAAGGAGGGGATGCCGCCGCGACCTATTTCGAGCGCACCGAATGTGTCGCCGGCGTGCAGGACGCCCGCTTTCAGCAGCTCATGCCTGATGTGATCCATTGGCTGGGTCTGCCACGCATCGACCGCTTCGTATCCATGAGCGACATGAAATATGACGCGCTGATCGAGCAGGGAATCGAGATCGCGGAGCGCGTCCCCATTCCGGAAAAGCTCATTCCAGCGGATGCCCGCGTGGAGATCGAGGCCAAGAAGGCGGCGGGCTATTACGCCGCGGAGCCGCCCAGGCCGCAGACCCTCGTCCAACCCGTCGGCCGCGCCCTCGACAAGTCCTGAAGCGTGGCGCAAGGGCGCGTGACGGGGCAAGCGAGGCGGATTCGAGATAGAGCATGGAAGGCGTCACCGTCGTCAATCATCCCCTGGTCCAGCACAAGCTCAGTCTCATCCGCGAGAAGGAACGCTCGACCAAGGCCTTTCGCGAGATCCTCAAAGAGATCGGCATGCTTTTGTGCTACGAGATCACGCGCGATCTGCCTCTGACCGATGTGGAAATCGAAACGCCGCTCGCGCGCATGATCGCGCCCCGCATAGCAGGCAAGAAGCTGGTCTTCGCCCCGGTTCTTCGGGCCGGTCTCACGTTCGTCGACGGGATGCTCGACCTCGTTCCGACCGCGCGCGTTGCTCACATCGGGCTTTATCGCGAGCCCAAGACGCTCGCCGCAGTGGAATATTATTTCAAGGCGCCCTCTGACCTCGCTGAGCGGCTGGTTATTGTGGTGGTCGCCATCCTCGCTACCGCCAACACGGCAGTGGCCGCGGTCGACCGGCTTAAGGAAAGCGGAGCCAACGAAATTCGCTTGGTGTGTCTGATCAGCGCGCGCCCAGGCATCGAGCGCATGCGTGCAATTCATCCTGACGTTCCGATCTGGACGGCCGCAATCGACGATGAGCTTAATGAGCAGGCCTTCATTGTGCCCGGCCTGGGCGATGCCGGCGACCGCGCCTACGGAACAAAATAAAAGCGCGGCGCAAGCCGCGCTTTCATCGCCGGTGGTGTGTGCTCAGGCCGCGCTGCGCTCGCGCCGCAATTGGCCGATCGCAGAATTTGCGAGCCGCCACAAATCCTTTTCGCCATTGCGGGCAAAGCGCGTAATGTGCCGTGAAAGCAGCGCGCGCATCTCTTCAACATCGTTGTGTGCAAGCTCGGGATCGCCTTTGACGAACTGCCATGACTTGTCAAAGGCAGCGCGCACGAGATCCGCGGTGTCAGAATCGAGATCGAGCTCCTTGAGGGCCATGCCACCATCCCCATGAATGTTGTTTTCTTGGCCCCATATTCCATGAACGGCTCTGCCAGTACAGCCAAAAACGGCCATGCTGCAGTGCCATAATGTGCTGCACTGCCGCGCAAAGTGTCCGAATTGAGACTCTTCATTCCGGCTGAATTCCAGCATCGCGGATGACCTTGCTCCAACGCGCGGTCTCCTCCTGTTTGAGTCTCGCCATGTCCGCTGGGCTGCCAATCGCTGGAAGAAGGTGCAGGTCGTGGAAGCGCTGTTTGATTTCGGGCGAGGCGCTGATGTCGTTGATGGTGTTGTTGAGCTTCAAGATGATGGGCTCGGGCGTCTTCGGCGGCGCGCTCATCGCGTTCCAGGTATCGGAAAGGAAGCCCGGAATGCCCGCTTCGATCAGAGTGGGAACGTCCGGCAGCGCGTCGAGGCGCCGGTCGGTTGCAACCGCCAGGATTCTTGCCTTGCCGGCCTCGTGCAGCTTGTAGGCGGCTGCAATCTCCATAAAGATGAAATCAACATGGCTCGCAACGAGGTCGTTGAGCGCGGGCCCGGTGCCCCGATACGGGATATGTACCATCTTGGCTCCCGTGAGCTGAGTGAACAGCTCGGCGGTGAGGTGCGACGTCGTTCCGGGCCCCTGCGAAGCGTAAGTCAGCTTGCCCGGATTGGCCTTGGCGAAGGCGATGAATTCCTGTGCCGTCTTGACCGGAAAATCCTGCCGCACCAGCAGCACATTGGGAAACTTGGACAGCACCGCAACCGGCTCAAGTGCCACCGGATCGAAATTGAGCTTCTTGTAGAGCGCGATGTTGCTGGTGATCGGGGCGGGCTGGGAGGCAAGCAGCGTATAGCCGTCGGGATCGGCCGTGTAGACCGCCTCCGCACCGATGTTTCCGCCGCCGCCGCCGCGATTCTCGATGACGAATGGCTGGCCAAGACGTGTATGCAGCTGGGCAGCAAAAATCCGCGTGACCGTGTCGACGCCGCCCCCCGCCGCGGTGCTTACAATGATTTTCACCGCCCGATCGGGATAGTCAGCGGAGCCGTCCTGTTGCGCGCGTGCCGGCACCAGTGCCACAACGGCAACGCCCAAGGCCATGACCGCGAGATGTCGTGACATGCATTTCTCCTGCCACGCATTTTAGCACGCGGATTGACCAACATTGTGACGTGACGCTTGGTCACAGTCCGTTCCGAAGGGGCCGGTTTGCCAGGCGTGCTGCGTTCGCCAAAGCCTCAGCGGCCCATCAAAGTGAGGCCGTCGAAACTTATCCAGCATAGATGGGCAAGCCGCGGCGTATGCGCCTGGCGTACAAACCGCGGTCCGGGAGGGTAGGTCATGGCGTTAAATCCACAGGCGGCGGCGCGTTATGCCTGGGCCGTGTTGAGCCATCTGGCGCTTGTGGTTGCGTGGTACCTGTTCGTCAAGCTCGGTGAGGTACCGAAATTCGTCATGCCGTCGCCCTACGAGACGTTGCACGCACTCCTGGTCCCGAATTACCGCTGGCTCGAAAACGCTGCGGTCACCAGCGCCGAGATCTTCGGCGGCTATGTCCTGGCAGTCGTGTTCGGGATTGGCGCGGCGCTGCTTTTCAGCTGGTTCCGCTCACTCGAAATGGCGGTAATGCCGCTTCTGGTCAGCCTGAACATGATTCCGAAAGTGGCGCTCGGGCCGCTGATCATCGTGTGGTTCAAATATGGTATTGGGCCGAACGCCTTGATGGCATTCGCTATCTGCTTCTTCCCAATTGTGCTCACGACGGCACGCGGCCTGCACGAAGTCGAGCCTGACCTCATCGACCTCGTGCGAACCCTCAAGGGCTCGCGCTGGCAGGTTTTCACCAAGATCCAACTGCCTGGCGCGCTGCCCTACATCTTCTCCGGCATGAAGGTCGCGGCCATCCTCGCCGTCGCCGGCGCCATTGTGGGGGAATTCCTGGGGTCGGATCGCGGTCTCGGTTATCTCATGCTGCAGGTGCAGGTCACGCTCGATACCGCGGCAATGTTCATGGCCGTGATCCTGATCACGCTCATCGGCGTGATTCTTTATGCGCTCGTATTGGCGCTCGAGCGCATGCTGGTGGTGCCCGACGCGCGATTGGCCTGACCCCATGGACGAGCCGTTCATTCATCTTGCCGGGGTGAGAAAGGTTTATCGCACGCGGGGGCAGGACGTTCTGGCGATTTCGGAAGCCACTTTCGATTTGGCGGCAGGGGAGCTTGTCTCGCTGGTGGGACCTTCCGGTTGCGGCAAGACGACGCTCCTCAAAATTCTGGCGGGACTGCACTCCCATTCCGGCGAGATGACCATCGGCTCCCGCACGCAGCCGTTCGACCCCTCCCGGGATATCGGCATGGTGTTTCAGCAGCCGCTGTTATTGAAATGGCGGCGTGTGATCGACAATGTGCTGCTACCCGCGGAGATTCTAGGGCTTTCCATCCCACAAAGCCGCGCCCGGGCGCGCGAACTTCTTGCGCTGGTTGGTCTCGAGGGCGACGAGGACAAGTATCCCTATGAGCTATCGGGTGGCATGCAACAGCGCGCCGCGATCGCACGGGCGCTCATCCATGACCCCAAGCTCATCCTGATGGATGAACCTTTCGGTGCGCTCGACGCTCTCACCCGGGAGAAGATGAATCTCGAACTGTTGCGCATCTGGGAAGAGGCAAAGAAAACCATCGTGTTCGTGACCCACGGCATCAGCGAGGCAGTATTCCTCGGCACCCGCGTCATCGTACTGACCGCAGGCCCGGCGCGCATGGCTGACAATTTCCGCGTCGAGCTTGACCATCCCCGCACACTCGATAGCAAAACCAGCGAGAAATTCGGGGAGTACAGCCGGCGGATCTACAGGCTGCTGATGACGGACGGCGGAGGATAAAGGACGGACGACAGAGGAGAGATGAAAGGTACTCAACATGGCGCAACATCGGCTCGGCATCATCATGAATGGCGTTACCGGCCGCATGGGCATGAACCAGCACTTGATCCGCTCGATCGTGGCAATTCGGGCAGCGGGCGGCGTTGCTCTCAAGAACGGTGAGAGCGTGATGCCCGATCCGATCCTGGTTGGACGCAATGAGGCCAAGCTCGCGCAGCTCGCCAAGGCGAACGGCATCGCGCGCTGGACCACCGACCTCCATGGCGCGCTGAAGAACCGCGAAGACACGTTGTTTTTTGATGCCGCGACCACCAAGCTGCGGGCGCGCCTTCTGCACAAGGCGATCGCCGCCGGCAAGGACATCTATTGCGAAAAGCCGATCGCCGAAAACCTCAAGGACGCCGTCGCGCTGGCTCGTGCGGCAAAGCAGAAAGGCGTGCGCAACGGGGTGGTGCAAGACAAGCTCTTTCTTCCCGGCCTGCTCAAGCTGAGGACACTGATCGATTCCGGTTTTTTCGGGCGCGTCCTCGCGGTCCGCGGTGAATTCGGATATTGGGTGTTCGAAGGCGATTGGCAGCCGGCGCAGCGGCCGTCCTGGAATTACAAGAAGAAGGAGGGCGGCGGCATCATCCTGGACATGCTCTGCCATTGGCGGTACGTGCTCGACAATCTGTTTGGAGAGGTGAAAAGCGTTTCGTGCCTGGGCGCCACTCACATTCCCCGGCGCTGGGACGAGAACGGCAAGCCTTATAAGGCGGACGTGGATGATGCCGCCTATGCAACGTTCCAGCTCGCGGGCGGGGTCATCGCGCACATCAACAGCTCCTGGTGCACGCGGGTGCGGCGCGACGATCTCGTTACCTTCCACGTCGATGGCACCCACGGCTCGGCAGTGGCCGGGCTGCAGAAATGCTGGAATCAGGCGCGCGTAAACACGCCCAGGCCGGTGTGGAACCCGGACGTGCCGCAGCCGATCAAGTTCCTGGAAACCTGGAGCGAGGTCCCCGACAGCATGGCCTATGACAACGGCTTCAAGGCCGAATGGGAGATGTTCATCCGCCATCTGTTCGAGGATGTGCCGTTCAAATGGACGCTGCTCGAAGGCGCCAAGGGCGTGCAGCTTGCCGAAGCGGGCCTGCGCAGCTGGAAAGAACGGCGCTGGATCGATATTCCGTTGCTAAAAGTCTGACCTGTAGGGGTTACAACTGATTACTGATTGCTGATACCTGATTACGGCCATGCCAATCCTCAATCTTCCCACCACCGCCGGAACGCTTGCGCCCCACACCATCCGTCCGGCGCGCAAATTTCCGGCAGCAAAGCCTCCCTTTAACCGTATTGCCTATGCGGCAGCACATGTCGTTGCTGATCCCCTCGCTGATGCCGATCCGTGGCTCGATGCCGCCATCGATTGGGAGCGCACGATCGCCTTTCGCCGGCATCTCTGGTCGCTCGGCCTCGGCGTGGCCGAGGCGATGGATACGGCCCAGCGCGGCATGGGCCTCGACTGGCCAACATCGCTCGAGCTGATCCGAAGGAGCCTTGCCGCCGCAAAGGATTTTCCGGGGGCCCAAATCGCCTCCGGGGCTGGTACTGATCATCTCAAACCCGACGCGCACGTGAGCATTGAGGACGTTATTCGCGCCTACGAGGAACAGTGCGCCGCGATTGAAAGGCTGGGTGGCCGCATTGTGCTGATGGCGAGCCGGGCACTGGTGCGGACAGCGCGCAGCCCGGATGATTATGCCAAGGTCTACGGGCGCATCCTCGCGCAGGTGCGCGCGCCCGTGATCATTCATTGGTTGGGCGAAATGTTCGACCCAGCGCTTGCTGGGTATTGGGGTCACCACGATCACGCCAAGGCAATGGATGTCGCGGTCGAAGTGATCGCGGCCAATGCCGCGAAGGTCGATGGCGTCAAGGTTTCTTTGCTCGACAAGGACAAGGAAATCGCCATGCGAGCCCGGCTGCCCAGGAACGTGCGCATGTATACTGGCGACGACTTCAACTATGCGGAGTTGATCGCCGGCGACCCCCAGGGCTACTCCGACGCGCTACTCGGGATTTTTGATGCCATCGCGCCGGCGGCGGCGGCCGCTCTTGAGGCGCTTGCACGCGGCGACCATACGACCTTTCACTCCATCCTCGCGCCAACTGTGCCGTTGTCGCGGCATATCTTCAAAGCGCCGACACGCTTCTATAAGACCGGCGTGGTGTTCATGGCCTATCTCAACGGCTTGCAGGACCATTTCACCCTGGTTGGGGGGCAGGAGAGCGCGCGCTCGACGCTGCATCTCGCCGAGCTGTTCCGTCTCGCCGACGCCGCCGGTCTCCTTGCCGATCCCGAGCTTGCGGCCACGCGCATGCGCGCCATCATGGCGACGCGCGGCGTGGAGGCGTGATGCGCGATTTTTCCAGCGACCGCCGCTGGCTTGCTATCAACACGGCCACTCTCAAGTCATGGTCGCTGGAGCAGGTGATCGCAGGCTGTTCTCGCGCCGGCATAACCGCGATCGCGCCGTGGCGGGACATCGTGCAGCAGTGCGGCGTGGAACGGGCGGCAAAACTCATTCGCGAGAGTGGGCTCACCGTAACCTGCCTCTGCCGTGGTGGCATGTTCACAACTGCCGATGAAGCAGGACGCCGCGCCGCGCTGGATGATAACCGGCGCGCGGTCGATGAAGCCCATGCGATCGGCGCGGGATCGCTCATTCTTGTTGCTGGCGGTCTGCCCCCGGGATCGAAGGATCTCACAGGCGCTCATCGCCAGGTGCGGGACGGCATTGCGGCGCTCTTGCCCTACGCGCGCTCCGCCCGCATGCCGCTTGCCATCGAGCCGCTCCATCCCATGACGGCGGCCGACCGCGCCTGCATCAACACGCTCGCGCATGCCAACGATCTTTGTGATGAGCTGGGGGACGGTATCGGCGTTGCCGTCGATGTCTACCATCTCTGGTGGGACCCGGAGCTGCCGCGGCAGATCGCGCGCAGCGGCAAGCGCATTCTTTCCTATCACGTCTGTGATTGGCTGGTGCCGACGCGCGATCTCGTGTTCGACCGCGGCATGCCCGGCGACGGCATCATCGATCTGCGCGCAATCCGCGCCACGGTCGAAGCGGCCGGCTATCAAGGTCACTGCGATGTCGAGATCTTCTCGGCCCAGAACTGGTGGAAGCGCGATCCCGAGGAGGTCATCCGGATCTGCGTCGAACGGCATCAGACGGTGGTGTGACGCTGTCAATGGCGCAAGGCACCTATGACGGCATCTCGGGATAAGAGCCCTACACTCGCGCAAACCATCGCGGCGCACCGCACCGGAGCGCGCAGTCCCGAAGCCACGGTTACGGACTGCTACAGGCGCATCCGCGCCTATGGCGATCCAGCGGTTTTTATTTCGTTGCGAGACGAATTGGAGGCGGGCGCAGAGGCGCGGGCACTGGGCGAGACGAAAACCCGGGATCTGCCGCTCTATGGGGTACCGGTCGCGGTCAAGGACAATATCGACGTGCAGGGCCTTGCGACCACCGCGGCCTGTCCTGCTTTCAGCTATCATCCGGACAAAGATGCAACCTGCGTCGCACGCCTGAAAAACGCGGGTGCAATCATCATCGGCAAGACCAATCTCGATCAGTTCGCGACCGGCCTGGTCGGCGTGCGCACGCCTTACGGCATTCCCCGCAATCCGTTTAGTCCCGCAATGATTCCCGGCGGATCGAGCAGCGGCTCGGCGGTCGCGGTCGCCGCCGGGCTTGTCCCGCTCGCGCTCGGCACCGATACCGCAGGCTCCGGACGCGTGCCTGCGGGGCTCAACAATATCGTCGGCCTAAAGCCAAGCCGCGGTCTCGTCTCGACCGCGGGTGTCGTGCCGGCTTGCCGCACGCTCGACTGCGTCTCGGTGCTCGCGTTGACGGTTGACGATGCGTTTGCCGCGTTGGCGGCGTTGGCGGGCTTTGACGAAACCGATCCCTATTCGCGCGAGCATCCGTTGGCTCCTCTCGGATGCATGCCGCAAGCCGTGCGGATCGGCGTACCCATGCCCGATCAGCGCCTGTTCTTCGGCGACCAGGATTGCGAACGCGCCTATGAAGCCGCGCTTGCCCGCTGCGCGCGGCTCGGCGCCATGCCGGTCGAGATCGACATGGCGCCGTTCTATGAGACCGCGCCGCTCCTTTACGATGGTCCCTGGCTTGCCGAGCGCTACATCGCCGTCCGCTCGGTGATCGAATCGGCGCCGGAGGCCATGCATCCCATCACGCGACAAATCATCCTGCGCGGCAAGGGAATGAGCGCGGTCGACACCTTCGCAGAGTTCTATCGGCTCGAGGAATTGCGCCGCCTCTGCGGACGCGCTCTGCGCGAGGTTGATGCGCTCGCGCTTCCCACGGTGCCGCGCGCCTACACCATCGACGAGGTCCTCGCCGATCCGATCGAGCTCAACACGCGGCTCGGGACATACACGAATTTCGTCAATCTGCTCGATCTTTGCGCGCTCGCCGTACCGGCGGCGATACTGCCGGACGGGACCCCGTTCGGCATCAGCTTCATCGGGCCTGCCGGCAGCGATGATGCGATCGCCGCCATCGGCCGGCGCTTCCACGCCGACACCGGACTGCCGCTCGGCGCAACAAGCAAGGCAGAGCTCGCTGCAGCTACCGCGGCGTGCTCTCGTCAATCATGCTGACATGGGCGGCGACGATGCGCCAACCATCGTTGAAGCGAACCCAGGTTTGCATCTGCCGGCCGATTTTTCCCGCAACGCTCGGACGCTGAAACAGCGTCGATGCAACGGCAAAACTCGTCCCATACGTCGTGATCACCGTTCGTGAAAGTGTTCGCGCCAATCCGGCCGGCGAGCGCGCAGCCCGAAATGCTGCGATGGCGTTATGGCCGTAGAGGTTTTCCGCGCCACCGTAGCGAATCGTGCGTGCGTCGGGGAGGAACAACGCGTTGAGCGTTTCCACGTCGTTGCTCACCAGCGCTCGTTCGTAACGCTCAAACGCGGCGGTCACCTCAGCGACGATTTCAGGTCGATCGATATCCATGATCTATGTGAGTGGCGGGCGCGGCGCGGCCGCAACTCCCATCTGTTCAAGCGCGCGCGCAATCCGCAGCGCAATGTCCTCGCGCCAGGGCGCCGCGATGACCTGCACGGCGACCACAAGCGGGGCAACCGGCACCGGCGCTGCGACCACGGGCAGGCCGATAAACGAAATCGGCTGGGTGTAAACCCCGATATTCGGCCGCAGCGCCATCTCGACTTTGTCCAACACGAACGTTTGCTGACCGAGAGCGGGCGCGCTGCAC
>CATPCO010000154.1 GCA_955652925.1 uncultured Xanthobacteraceae bacterium
CTTGTGATCTTTGATTTGCACCCGATAGACTGCGGGTTCACCTTCGGTAGTAGAGTCGAAGTAAACATATTTTCCGTCGTGCGACCATGCTGGGTCGTCTGCAGTCGTTTGCACCAGCTCTGTCCATTTCTGGGCTTTCACGTCAAACAGCATAAGATGGCTAGTGTTAGAAAGAGCAACGATGTAGCCGTCATCTGGCGAGAGTCTGGGAAACCACATGCCTTGAGAACCGCTCACGGTCGTGAGTTGGTTGGTCTTCAAGCTCAGCCGATAGATGGCGCTCGCAGGAACTCCCGCCACATCAATTGACCAGTTTCCGAAAAACAGCGAATCACCATCCAGCGACCAGTCGGGAAAAAGTTCGTCGCGTTCGCCTTTGGTCACTTCTTTGGGGGCTCCACCATCTGCCGACACGGTGTAAATGTGGAATGGTTTTCCCGGCATTTGGGCCGCGAATGCAATCTGCTTCCCATCGGGCGACCATTGGGGGTGAAGAGTGGCGGCCGGGGGAAAACTGAGCTGGCGGCGCTCCGTCCCGTCCACTTTGCTGCACCACAGAGATCCTTCTGGGTAGCTCACATACGCGACCCACTGCCCATCCTTAGAAAAATCCGATTGAATGGCGGACATTCCTGAAAGATAAGGCAAAAACTGCTGAGCCTTGGCATCGTACCGCACCAATTCGCCAAGCGGTGCTCCGCCAGTGACAAAAAGCTTTTTCCCGTCCCGGCTCGGCACCGAGCCATTCAACAGCGTCGGGCCTGTGGTCAACTGGGTCGGTTCCGAATTGCCCTTGCGGAGAAACCCACCCTTTTCCCGAATAGCCCAGATGTTAATTGTGCTCACCTCGCGCTGCGACTGGAAAACAAAGTACTTTCCATCCGGAGTCCAGTTGCCGCAACACTCTGCCGGTGGGTTGCTCCATCCTGGAAGCACGGGCCGTAAGTGAGTTCCGTCAGACCTTACTTCCCAAATTGACTGGGAACCTGTTTTCTCTTCTCCCAGTGTGAACCGCAACACCTTGCCGTCAGGCGACCAGCGAAGCCACCCGGCGGGGGCCGCTAAGGTTACGAGCTTGCGGGACTCGCTCCCGTCGCGTTTCACTACATACAGTTCATTGCCGCGTGCATAGACGATTTGTTCTCCGTTCGGTGACCAACTGGCATCATGGGCGACAATGTCTCCCACACGGCGCGGCAAACCGGCGGGCAGCGGCAAAACGTAAATGGGCACGTCGCTCGGCAAATTGAATTGCCCAATCAACAGCTCAGACCCGTTCGGCGAGATGTCAGCAAGTTGAATATCATCGAAGTGCGAGGCAACGGGCGCCGTTTCTCCGCCCGATGTGGATACTTCAGCAATCGTCCAGCCGGTCTTTTTGGGCATCACGAAGTACAGGCGTGTACCATCCGTGACTAAAGGCGCAAACTTCCTCTCTGTGTTATTCGTTAGCGGCGTGTAACCGGCCACCTTGGGTGCAGCCACAGGCGATCGGAGCCAGAATGCCAGCGCCACAGCCAGGATGGTCGCAACTAGCGCCGACCCAGCCAGCCACCATAAGTTCGGCCTCGCCCGAGGCGCGGCAGATCTTGCAGCTCTGGGCACCGCGATGGAGGGGTGCGATGCTGTTTGCCGCTTTAGTCGCTTCAGGTCGGCACGCATCTCGGCAGCGCTCTGGTAGCGCATATCGCGATCTTTCTCCAGCGCCTTGTCAATGATCTCAGCAAATTTCTCCGGGAGCTCAGGGCATAACCGCTGGGGCGGCGGCGGGGTCTTGTTCAGAATCGCTTCAAAAACTACCGCAGAACTGTTGCCGGTAAACGCAGGCCGACCAGTGGCCATTTCGTACAGTACAGCTCCAAAGGAGAACAGGTCAGTTCGAGAATCGAGTTCCTCAGCCCGTGCCTGTTCGGGAGACATGTAGGCCACTGTGCCCAGGGCCATGCCAGGGCTGGTCAGGTGCTCTTCGCCCAGGCTACCTGTTAGTAGCGCGGTGGCGCCAACTACCGTCTCCGCAGCTCTTGAGCGGTCGGTTTTCTTGGCCAGCCCGAAATCAAGAATTTTCGTCTGGCCCCGGGCAGTTATGAAAATGTTTGAAGGCTTGATGTCACGATGGAAAATACCTTTGGAATGTGCGGCATCGAGTCCGTCCGCGATCTGAATCGCCAACTCCAGCAGTTCTTCGTTTACTACAGGCCTTCCCGCAACGCGACGCTGGAGAGTTTGTCCATCCAGCAGTTCCATCACGATGAAAGCACGACCATCGTGCTCACCGAAATCATGGACGGTGCAGATGTTCGGATGGTTCAGGGCTGACGCAGCACGGGCTTCGCGGCGAAATCGTTCCAAGGCCTGCGGATCCTTCGCTACATCATCGGGCAGAAACTTGATGGCAACCGAGCGGCCCAGGTTAGTGTCTTCTGCCTTGTAGACGACACCCATCCCGCCGCCACCCAGCTTCTCCACAATTCGGTAGTGCGAGATGTTCTGACCGATCAAGTGGGAGGCTCGC
>CATPCO010000155.1 GCA_955652925.1 uncultured Xanthobacteraceae bacterium
AAAGAGCCTGGGCACGCCGCCCGTTCGAGAATGTGTCTGCCTTGCACGAGGCAATGATGGCCGCGGTGCGCGCCGAACCGGTAGAGGAACGGCTCGCGCTGATCAATGGCCATCCCGATCTCGCGGGGAAGGCAGCTGTTGCCGACACCATGACAAGGGATTCCAAGGCGGAACAGGCAAGCGCGGGTCTCGACCGGCTTTCCGCGGAAGAATTCGCGCACTTTCACGAATTGAACAACGCCTATCGTCAAAAATTCGCGTTCCCGTTCATCATCTGTGTCCGGCGGCACAGTAAGGATTCCATCCTGCGCCAATTTGAGCGCCGGCTGGATGATGACGCGACCAGCGAGCAGGAGACCGCGCTGGCAGAAATCTTCCGGATCGCGGCGCTGCGGCTCGATGCGCGGATCGAGACCGCCGAGCGCCTCAAAGTGCACGGGCACCTCTCCACACACATCCTTGATACGCGCCGGGGAAAGCCGGCCGGAGGTGTCAGGCTCGAGCTCTTCGAGCTGTCGCGAAGCGCGGACCCGCGCTTGATCGTGAGCGGGATCACGAATGATGAGGGCCGCACCGGCGAGCCCTTGATCGCCGGGCGGCCCCTGCCCATTGGCCGCTATGAGTTGCGCTTCCATATTGGAGCCTACTTTGCGCGGCTGCAGGTACCACTGGCGGAGCCGCCGTTCCTTGAGCTTATCCCGATCCAATTCGCCATCGCCGAGCCGGAGGGGCACTATCACGTGCCGCTTCTGGTTACGCCCTGGAGCTACACGACTTATCGGGGCAGTTGACCTGTCCCGGGCGCAGCGCGGCACCACAGCCGGGGACATGTAGGGTAGACTATGCAATGGGCAAATTCGGGCAAAATGCCTAGTGTTGCGGCAAACCGGCGGGGTTTGCCGAGTCAAGATCGAGGCACCATGCCCCTCTGGCTGGCATGGCCATTGCTCGCAGCGGGACGGACGCCTTAGTCCAATCGCTGCGCAGGGAGAGATGCATATGAACAAATTTGTTGGATTGCTTGCGGGTGCCGCGCTTGCCGCCACGGCGGGCCAGGCCATGGCGCAAACCGATCTGAAATTCGCTCTCGATTGGAAATTCGAGGGCCCGTCGGCACCCTATTTCGTGGCAATCGACAAGGGCTATTACAAAGCTGAAGGGCTCAACGTCACGATCGACACCGGGCCGGGCTCGGTCGCCGGCATCGCGCGAGTCGCCGCTGGCACTTACCCAATGGGCTTCTTCGACATCAACTCACTGGTGAAATTCCAGGACCAGAACCCGGACAAGAAAGTCAAGGCGGTCATGATGATGTACAACCGGCCGCCATTTGCGATTGCGACCACCACCAGGACCGGCATTTCGAAACCCAAGGATCTGGAAGGAAGGGTGCTCGGAGCCCCCGCTGCGGACGGCGCTTTCGCGCAATGGAAGGCCTTCGTGAAGGAGAACGGGATCGATGAATCGAAAGTGAAGATTGAGAATATCGGCTTTCCCGTGCGCGAGCCCATGCTCGCCGACGGCAAGGTTGACGCCATCGCCGGTTTCTCATTCTCCATGTATTACAACCTGCTCCAGAAAGGCCTCAAGCCACAAGACATCAGGATACTGCTGATGGCGGACTACGGTCTTGTCCTCTACGGCAACGCGGTGATGGTCAATCCGGATTACGCCAAATCCAATCCGAAGGCGGTGGCGGGCTTCGTGCGCGCCACCATCAAGGGCGCCCTCGATACCATTCACGATCCGGATAACGCCATCAAATCGGTGTTGGCGCGCAATGAGACCGCTGATCCTGCGATCGAGCTGGACCGGCTCAAGATGTCGTTGCGCGACAATTTCGTCACGCCGTGGGTCAAGGAGAACGGCTTCGGCGGCGTCGATATGGCGCGACTCGCGAAATCCATGGACCAGATCGCGCTGACTTACGAGTTCAAGAATCGCCCCAAGCCGGAAGATATTTTCACCAGCGAATATCTTCCGCCCGCAGCCGAGCGGAAGATGTGACACCGAGACTGTGCTCTCCGCCGACCAGTCGCGGGGTAACTGATGACGTCATCGGTCGATATCGATGACGTCACGCTGACCTACCGCGGCGCCACGGGGGCTGTTCTCGCGCTCCAGGGCACGAGCCTCATCGTGCCGCAGGGCGAGTTTGCCGCCGTGGTCGGTCCATCCGGATGCGGCAAGTCGTCCTTGATGAAGCTCGTGACCGGGCTCCTCCCGCCGGATTCCGGACAGATCGTGATCTTCGGTAACCGGGTGCGCGGCCCGGTCAAGATCGCCGGCATGGCTTTTCAGAATCCGAACCTCCTGCCCTGGCGCACGGTAACCGACAACGTGCTGCTGCCGCTCGAAATCGTGGAACCACATCGCAACCGCTTCCGGCGGAACAAGGCGCAGTACCGCAGCGAAGCGGTGGCACTGCTCAAGACCGTGGGGCTCGACGGCTTCGGCCAGCGGCACCCCTGGGAGCTCTCGGGCGGCATGCAGCAGCGTGCCTCGCTCTGCCGCGCGCTCATCCATCACCCGGCACTGCTGATGCTCGATGAGCCGTTTGCCTCGCTCGACGCCTTCACGCGCGAGGAACTGTGGCTGGTGCTGCGCGATCTGTGGCAGAAGATCGGCTTCACCGTCATTCTGGTCACCCACGATCTGCGCGAAGCGACCTTCCTCGCCGACCGCGTGCATGTGATGAGCGCCCGCCCCGGCCGCATCGTGATGAGTAAAGCGGTCGACCTGCCGCGCCCGCGCGAGCTCGATATCTGCTTCGAGCCGCGCTTTATCGACATCGTGCACGAATTGCGCGCCAAGATCGGCGAAGTGCGCAACGCATGAACTCGGCGCTGGAAAAGCTCTCGC
>CATPCO010000156.1 GCA_955652925.1 uncultured Xanthobacteraceae bacterium
CTCGCCGTTCCTCGCGCTCATTCTCGTATTCGGATTACTGGTGGGATTCGCGGCGCTGTTCCAGCGGCTCATTACCATTGCGTTCGGCGAACCGCGCGGCGAGCGCGGAGAGACCCACGCATCCTACATTCCCATGTTCGCCCATCTCGCCCTTGTTCTGGCCGCCGGCATCTATCTGCCGCCGGCGCTGGTGGGATGGTTTCAGAACGTCGCGAAAGCATTGGGCTGACGATGCGAGCGCTGATCGATACGATCGCGCGGCGCAAGGTTGACGCGCATCGCCCTTGTCCGCGCTTCATCGTCCACGAGGAGGGCTGGCGTTCTGTCTCTGCGCGACTTGCAGAGGGCCACTGGTGTCTGCGCGGCTTGTGGGGCGATACCGGCGTCGTGCACATGGCAGTGCTCGACGAAGCGCCGAGCCCCGCGCAAACGGCGGTCGTGAGCCTCGACTGCCCCGCCGGCCGCTTCCCTTCGGTTGGCGCGCTCAATCCAGCGGCCATCCGGCTCGAACGGGCGATCCGCAGCATGTTCGCCCTGGAGCCAGTGGGATTACCTGATCGACGGCCATGGCTTGATCTCGGTTTTTGGGATATCGCGCATCCGCTCGCGGCCCCCCCACCCGTACCCTCCCCCGCAAGCGGGTGGGGGGGCTCTGCCCCGTACGACTTCTTGCCGGTCGAAGGCGAGGGCCTGCACCAGATTCCAGTGGGACCGGTGCATGCGGGAATCATCGAGCCCGGACATTTTCGCTTTACCGCGAATGGCGAGACGGTGGTGCGGCTCGAAGAACGCCTGGGTTACGTGCATAAGGGAATTGAGGCGCTCATGGCGGGGGCCACCCTCGAGCGGGCAGCACGGCTCGCGGGCCGCACATCGGGCGACAGCACCGTCGCCTATGCGATCGCTTTTGCTCACGCGCTCGAAGCGGCATGGGAGATCGACATGCCGCCGCGCGCTCTTCATCTGCGCGCGCTGATGGCCGAGATCGAGCGGCTGGCCAATCATTTCGGGGATATCGGTGCGATCTGCAACGACGCGTCATTCTCCCTCATGCATGCGCAATGCGGCATCCTGCGCGAGCGGGTCCTGCGGACGGCTGATGCCTGTTTCGGGCACCGGCTGATGATGGATTGCGTCGTCCCGGGCGGGGTTGCCTATGATGTCCCCGGTGGGTTCGATACGGCCATTCTGTCGTTGCTGGACGAGATCGAGCGGACCTTTCCAAAGCTGATCGCGCTTTATGACAACACGGCCTCGCTCCAGGACCGCACTGCCACGACCGGCATTCTCTCGCCCGCGCTGGCGCGTCGATTCGGCGCGGGCGGGTATGTGGGCCGCGCGAGTGGCCGCGCGTTCGATGCGCGCAAGACACTGGCCTATCCACCCTATGACGGGCTCGAATTCGATGTTCCCGTGCTCGCCGACGGAGACGTCAATTCCCGCGTCTGGATTCGCATCCGCGAAGTCGAGCAGAGCCTGCGCCTGATCGAGCAGGTCGTGCGGCGTCTGCCCGCAAGCTCGATTCGAAACGAGCTGCCGGCGGCGTCAGGCACAAGGGAAGGGTTGGGGTTGGTCGAAGGATTCCGCGGCGATGTGCTGGTGTGGCTCCGCACAGAAGGCGCACGCGTATCGCGCTGTCATCTGCGCGATCCATCCTGGTTCCAATGGCCGCTGCTCGAAGCCGTCATTGAAGGCAATATCGTTGCCGATTTTCCTCTCTGCAATAAATCGTTCAATTGCTCTTATTCCGGCCACGACCTTTGACGGGCTCTTGCCATGCGGCGAATTCTTTTTGAGGGCCTGCTGCGCCGGCCCGTGACGGAAACACCGCTCGCGGCGGATGACGCGGTCTTGGCCGAGCTTGCCCGGCGGCTCGACCATGCCGCGCGGCGGCGTCTTGGGCGCAGCCTGTCCATTCGCGAGGTCGATGCCGGCTCATGCAACGGTTGCGAGCTGGAAATCCATGCGCTCAATAATGCGTTTTACGACCTGGAGCGGTTCGGGCTGCGCTTTGTTGCTTCGCCCCGGCACGCCGACGTGTTGCTGGTGACGGGGCCGGTGACGAAGAACATGCGCGAGGCGCTGCGCCGGACCTATGACGCGACGCCCGACCCCAAATGGGTGGTTGCAGTGGGCGATTGCGCCTTCGACGGCGGCATCTTTGCCGGCAGCTATGCCGTGATCGGCGCGGTCGAGCGTGTCATTCCTGTCGACCTGCACATCCGTGGCTGCCCGCCACGGCCGGCGCAGTTGCTCGCAGGATTGCTCGCGCTCGTGCAAGTGGCGTAAAGCTGGCGCGCCCAGGGGAGTTCAAAATGACAACAACAACGAAGGCAATCTCGGCCGTCATGACGACGAGTGCAATATGGCAATGGCGGGGCCGGCCCATTTCCGCCTCGCTGCTCATGCGCGCAGCCATGGCCGTCGCGCTTGCACCGGCCTGCGCGTACGCACAAGCTGACGAGACTTATCCCTCGAGACCGGTCCGTATGGTCGTTTCTTTCTCCGCTGGTGGCCCGACCGACATTGTCGGGCGCGTCATGGGCGCGAAGATGGGAGAGCTGCTTGGGCAGCAGTTCGTGGTGGAGAACAAGGTCGGGGCGGGCGGCAATATCGGGGCCGATCTTGTGGCAAAGGCTGCCCCCGATGGATACACGCTGCTCGTGGCGACGGTATCGACCCACGCCATCAATCCCGGACTGTACAAGAAGATCCCCTACGATCCGATCCAGGATTTCGCGCCGATCGGACAGGTCGGAGTGACGCCGACGCTGCTTGGCGTGCACCCGTCGCTGCCTGCGACCGACGTCAAGAGCCTCATAGCACTCGTCAAGGAGCAGTCGGGGAAATTCACCTATGGCTCCTCCGGTCTCGGCTCGATCCTGCACCTGTGCGGGGAGCAGTTCAAAACGCTCGCGGGTGGGCTCAACATCGCCCATATACCCTATCGCGGCTCGGCGCCCATGATGTCGGATTTGATCTCCGGCCAAATCTCGATGGCTTTTGACGCAACTCCAAGCGCGCTGCCGCAGGCGCAGTCGGGTGCAATCCGCGCGCTCGGCGCCGGGATGGCGACGCGCTTGCGCGCCATGCCGGAGCTGCCGACGTTGCAGGAGCAGGGCTTGAAGGGTTTTGAATGCTACACCTGGAACGCGATCCTTGCGCCAGCAGGCACGCCACAGCCGGTCATCGACCGGCTCAGCGCGGCCATGGGCAAGGCACTTGCCGATTCTGCGGTGCTCAATCGGCTGCAAGAGGCCGGTATTGACCCCACGCCGGATTCCAATCCTGCGCGCGCCGCGCAATTCATCAAGGCCGAGCTCGCGAAATGGGCTCCCATCATCAAAGCCTCCGGCGCGCAGATCGAGTGATGCGTCGGTTTGCGGCTCGTTGACGCCCTGCGCGAGGCAAGCATAGATTCAAAGCCGTCCCGAAAGGAGTGTCCCATGAGTGTTGCACGCCATCCGCGCCCCCCCGAGCTCGTCAATGCGCCGCTCGAAGATATCATGCAGAAATATGTCGGACGCTTTGGCGAGAAAAAGCCGGATTGGGCGGCGTTTGAGGATGCCAAGATCGAAGGCTACAAGCGCGCGCAGCACCGTTTCATCGGCGCCGGCGGCTCCGGCAAGCACGGCGATCCGACCGTCATTCCGGCGGGAAACTTCACGCTCTCGATCATGTATGTGGAACCGGGTCAGGGCAATGCCGCACATACCCACGAAGTGGAAGAGTGCTTCTTTGTGCTGGAAGGCTTCCTCGACGTCTTCGTCGAGGACGAGAGCGGCAGGCGGCTGACCACCCGGTTGGGCCGTTGGGAGTGCATTTCATGCCCGGCGGGCGTGATCCATGGTTATCAGAACGACAGCCTCGAGCCGGTCTATTTCCAGGTCATGCTGGGGCGGGGCAAGCCCGAGACCATGGGCTACGCGGACGATGAGCTCTACAAGCACCGCGACGCACACCTGCGGGCGGTGTGACGCTTCGCGCGTCACGGACCCGCGTGGGCGTCCGCCCGCCGAGCGGACTTGATTGCCTCAATAGTCTTTTTATTCGGCACAAGACGTCGGCAATAA
>CATPCO010000157.1 GCA_955652925.1 uncultured Xanthobacteraceae bacterium
GTCCCGGCTCACGCGCAGAATACGGTGAAGATCGGGCTGATCATGCCGTATTCCGGCCAATTCGCCGACACTGCCGTGCAGCTGGACAATGCCATCAAGCTCTACATGCAACAGCATGGCGACATTGTCGCCGGCAAGAGGATCGAAGTCATCCGCAAGGACACGGGCGGCATTGCGCCGGACGTCGCCAAACGGCTGTCGCAGGAGCTCATTGTGCGCGAGGGCGCTGACATCCTGGGTGGTTTCATCCTCTCCCCGAATGCACTTGCTGCGGGCGCGGTCTCAGCAGAAGCCAAGAAGCTCATGGTGGTCATGAATGCGGCCACTTCGGTCATCATCACCAAGTCGCCCTATATTACGCGCACCTCCGCGACGACCCCGATGTTGCACGGCACGCTTGGCACCTGGGCAGCGAAGAACGGGAGCAAGCGGGTATACACAATGGTTTCCGATTTCGCGCCCGGCATTGAAGCTGAGGGTGCCTTTCATGCGAGCTTCAAGGAAGCGGGCGGCGAGATCATCGGCGCGGTGCGCTTTCCGGTGGCGAATCCGGATTTTTCGGCTTTCGTGCAGCGCGCCAAGGACGAGAATCCGGACGCCATCTTCATCTGGATTCCCGGCGGCACGCAGCCAGCCGCCGTCGGCAAAGCGCTGGCCGAGCGCGGCATTGATACCTCCAAGATCAAAGTCATGGGTCAGGACGTGCTCACCTTCGAGAGCGCGCTCAAGAGCATGGGAGATCTGGCGCTCGGCATCATCACGGTCTCGTACTACGACTACAATCACGATTCCCCGCGCAATCAGCAATTTGTGAAGGCTTACAACGACGCGTTTCATCGTAACCCCGATATCGTGTCCATTGGCGGCTATGACGGCATGCACCTCATCTACGAGGCGCTGAAGAAGACCGGCGGCAAGGCCGACGGCGACTCGTTGATCGCAGCGGCAAAAGGCATGCGCTGGGAGAGCCCGCGCGGCTTCATGAGCATCGATCCCCAGACGCGCGAAGTCGTCGAGACGGTCTATTTGCGCCGCGTCGAGAAGGTCGGAGATGGCTTGCGCAACATCGAATTTGACCACGTCGCGGACGTCAAGGATCCGGTAAAGGCAGCGGGCAAATGAAGCGTCGAGCGCATCTCGTCGGCAGCATCGGACTGAAAGATCGGAACGAAGTTTTTACGACCATTTCCGAGATTCTCGGCGAATGCTGCCCGCGCATCCCGGACGGCGAAACCGGTGACCGCGGCTATTGGATCAGGTGGCAACGCAGGACCTTCGCCACGCATGCCTCATTCGCTGCCATCCTCACGACGCGATCGCTGCCGGGATACAAGGACAACGTCGAGCGCACATTCTTCGCGCTGAAGACCGGGATCGATCCTGACACGGTCGACCTGGGTGAGCTCGGATACGCCAACGAGGCAATCGAATCCTACAAATCCTTCTCCCATTTGATCGCCGAAGGAACAATTCCGGATTCCATCCGATTTCAGGTTGCGATCCCGACGCCTATGGCTTTGCTCTGCGGGTTCATCGTGCCGGAGGAACGCAGCACCCTCGAACCAGCCGTCGAGCGCGCCATCGATCGCGAGCTCGAAAAGCTGCAGAAATCCATTCCGGGCAAGAGCCTTTCGATCCAGTGGGATGTCTGCCACGAAGTCGTCGGTGCTGCGGGCGGCCTTGCGCTGCCCTACGACCGGCCGATCGAGGGCGCGGTCGCGCGGATCGCGCGGCTGTGCGGCAGGGTTGACGCGGGCGTGGAGCTTGGAGTTCACCTTTGCTACGGCGATCCCGGCCACAAACACATCATCGAGCCTGCCGATCTCGAGATCAGCGTTGCATTCGCCAATGGAATTTGCCGATCATCGCCCCGGCCTGTCGATTTTGTTCATATGCCGGTGCCGCGCGATCGCACCGACGACGCCTATTACGCGCCGCTGAAGAAACTCGCCCTGCATTCGACCACGCGGCTCATCCTTGGCCTCGTTCACTACACGGACGGCGTTGCAGGCAGCAGGAAACGCATTGTAGCCGCCGAGCGTCATGTGAAGGACTTCGATATTGCCACAGAATGTGGGTTTGGCCGCCGCGACCCATCGACCATTGCGGAATTGCTGCGCATTCACCGGGAGCTTTGCGCACCATAGGGGCAGGCAAAATTATCTGCCGGCCGGCGATTCCCGGCGCAAAATTCGGTGGGAAGGCAATGACACGACGCAAGTTCATGAAAATGCTGGGCGGCGCATCGGCAGCATGGCCGCTAGGGGCGCGCGCGCAGCAGGCGCCCAAGGCGCCTCGCATAGGCTTTCTAATACCGGGCCGTTCCGAGCCTCCGGATGCGGCGCTCAAAACCGTCAGCGGATTCCTGCAAGGACTACAGGACCTTGGTTACAGAGATGGCCAGAACATCGTCATAGAGCGCCGATTTGCAGAATGGAATTTGGATCAGCTCCGCGAATTCGCCGCTGAGATGGTTCGCGGCAATGTTGAGGTCATCGTCGCCCTTAGTACGCCAGCGGCACGCGCCGCCAAACAAGCAACGAGCGCTATTCCCATTGTCGCAATAGGAATGGCCGATCCTGTTGCCGACGATCTGGTCACGAGCCTTGCCCGACCGGGCGGGAATGTTACCGGTACGACCTTTCTTGGCCCAGAGTTAGTGGCGAAGCGCCTACAGTTGCTCACAGAGGTCGTTCCGGGGCGCTCCCGCGTGGCGGCCCTCTGGCATCCACATGCCTATAGCGAACGCACGACGGCAGGTCTCGTGAAAGAGGTGGAGGCGGCGGCTCGCACTTTGGGAATGCAGCTTCAACTCGCGGCTGCCGATAGTCCGGACGAGATTGCCGGCGCCTTGGCAACCGTGATCAGAGAGCGCACCGAGGCTCTCATTGTGCTGCCCAGCCCAATGCTGTTCGGCGAATACGCCCGTATTGCTAGCATCGCAGTGAACAGTCGATTACCGGCAATTGGCGCGGCAAGGGAGTTCGCGGACGCCGGAGGACTTATGTCCTATGGAGTGAACCTGCCGGACCTGGCACGGCAGAGCGCCACGTACGTGGAAAAAATTCTCAAGGGGGCAAAGCCTGCGGAGTTGCCCGTAGAGCAGCCGACTACATTCGAGATCGTCCTTAATTTGAAGACTGCGAAAGAACTGGGGCTTACCGTTTCTCGGGAATTTCAGCTGATTACTGACGATGTGATCGAGTAAGTGCCAAGCTGAGGGATAGAATGTTGGGTCTCGCGAGAGCTCGACCCCAACCTACGCGCTGCGGGAGGAGGTTGGGTCTCGTAAGTACTCGACCCAACCTACCGCTACTCGACCCCAACCTGTGCCCCTACGCTGCGCGCCTGCGCATGCGGTGCGCCGGATTATTGGCAATGAAGGTGAGATATTCGAGCCGGTAGAGCGTGCGCGCGAGCGCGAGATAGGCGATCAGGGCCGAAATCGCGCAGGCGGCAAGAAATCCCAGGCCGAGATAGTTCGGCCCGAACGGCAGCAGTAAAAATGTCAAAGACGCGTTGAGCGCGAGAAATACAAGTTGGAGGAGAAAAAACACGGCGCGCCGGTCGAAATATAACGTGAGCGAGGAGCAGGTGATGAACAGAAACTGGAAGGCTGCCCCGATCAAGCCGAGCCGCAGTATGCCGACCTGGCGAAACTGCAAATCGAGCAGGCTCACCACTGCCGGCGCTGAGAGCGCGACCAGGCCGCACACCACGAGCTGCGGCACCGTGATTGCCGACAGCGAAGCAATGGTTTCCGCGCGCAGCCGTTCGCCACGGGCATGAATCTGCGCCAGCGTGGCGTGTTCGAGGATGCTGGAGTAGTACCTGCGATAATTGCGAAAGAACTGCACTTCAAGGTGAATGATGAAGGCCGCATAGGCCGGGATCACGACCAGATACGACACGAACATCGCGCTGTCATAAAGCGGGGCGTGCAGAAGACCGTACTGGATCTGCGTGCCGTAAGGGGAAAGCCAGACCACCCACTTGTCCACCCAGGCGCCGGCGGCTCCAAACAGCCCGCCCGCGGCAATGGGCCAATAGCGCGCGAGCGAGCGCGCAACCTCGCGCAGCGGCACGCTTGTCACCGCGAACGGGAAGGTCGCAACGATCCGGATGAGCAATCCGAACAAGGTCGCGCCGAGGCCGAGATTGAAGCCCCACAGCATGACGTCGAGCTCCGGACGCAGCTTATAGCCAAGCGTGACCGCGACGACCGAAATCGCAAGACCGAGGGCGAAGAAAGCAGTTACCGAGGTGTAGTCACGCGTCACGCTCGCGAACAGACACGCCACCCAGATGAGTCCGATGAGAGCGCAATTTGCCATCACCGCCGCGATAACAGCCGGTTCGAGATCAAGCATGAGCCCGAACAGGATGCCCCCGCAGCCTACGAGAAGAACGGCAGCAAATCCGAACGCAGCCAGCATGATTGCAGGAACTTCGGCAATCGAGAGATCATGCAGCTTGTCGGAGATGAGGCGCGCGCTGACCAGCGCCACCGGAGCGGTGACGACGAACGAGAGCGCAAAACTGTAGATGATGAGCGCGCGGAACGTCGCGATATTGCTTCTGCCTTCGAGCTCGCTGATGGTCGCGCTGATCAACCAGATGCAGAGCACCGCAAGCAGGCATGGACCCGCTGCCACGATCGAAGCATGCGCGAACGATGCCGCGCGATCGGCGAGCGAAGTACCGCGGTAAAGCCGCTCCAGCGCAAACCCAATGCCGGCCATGCAATTAGGCCACCCCCTGAGCCTGCGCGGCCATGTGGTGCCGGTAGATGGTCGCATAAGCCTCGTCGACGATGCCGAGATCATAATAGCGCTGCACGCGCTGCTGCATGATGAGGCCGAAACGCGTGCGGCGGTCGTGGTCACGCAGCAATTCCCCGATGGCAGCCGCCGTCTGCTCGGCCGAAGCCACATCGGTAAGAATGCCGCCGGCTCCGAGTTGATCGTCGCGCCGGCCGAACAGGATCTCGCGGCAGGCGCCGACATTGCTGGCCACCGTCGGAAGGGCTGCAGCGCCCGCCTCCAGCACGCTCAAGGGTTGCGATTCGCTAACGCTGGTCAACACGTTGACGTGGATGCGCGGAAAATACTGCGTCACGTCGACCTGGCCGGTGAAGCGCAAGGTAGCATCCAGGTTGAGCTCGCTCACCAATTTCTTGCATTCCTCGTAGTAGTCCGGCTGCTCGTCGGTCGGCCCCATCACCAGCGCCGTGAGGCCGGGAAATCGCGGCCGCAGCAGATCGATCGCCTGGATATAGGTTTTGATGTCCTTGATCGGCACGACACGCCCGATCAGCGCGACCGTCGGAGGATCTTCGGCACTTGCCCGCGGAAGGGCCGACAATGTTGTGTAGTCGACCCCGTTGGGAATAATCCGCATGCGCTCGGGAGCGGCGCCCTGCATGATTTGCGCGGACTGGTTGGCTCCGTGCAGCGTGATGACCTCGGTGCAGGCCTGATAGCAGGCGCGCGCGTAGCTCTCGAAAGCGCGCGTCCAGAAATCCCGCAGATCGCGGCGGGGATCATGCAGCGCAAAGCCCTTGTCGACGGTGTCAACGATCCAGTCGGCCTGAAGAATTTCGATGCGGCGCTCGTTGGTATAGATGCCATGCTCCGTGATGAGGGCGGGCCGTCCCGTCTCCACGGCAGCGCGCGCTGCCAGGAGGCCCGCGTAGCCGGTCGAAACCGTGTGATAGACCCGCGCCGGCGGCAGCGGAAAGGAGAGTGTCGCAACCAAGCCCCCGAACAGCGCTCGCCATGCCCAGAAAAAATGCAGGAAGGATTCGTGCGGCATTTCGCGCGCATAGAGCTCGCTCACCAGATTCCAGGCGAGCGTCGAATCCAGGAGATCGGCAGTACGCCGCGCCTTCACGAGCGGCGCAATAAGCCGATCCACATTGGCCAGCTCGGCAAGGCCCCCGGAGCTCAAGAAAAGATCAACCGCCTTGTCAAATTCGGCCTGATCGAAAGCGCGCGGCCGCGGCCAACCCGCGCCGCCGTAGGTCTCACTGAGATAGAGATGATGCAGCCTCGCGAGATTCGGGAGCGGGCTATACTTTGCGGGGGGCGCAGGCGGTTCCGGCAGGATCGCCACCACAGTGAATTGCAAATCCTTTTGACGCCGAATGAGCCCATGCACCCAGGCCGAGACTCCGCCTGAAACATAAGGATAGGCTCCTTCCACGACGATGCAGACATCGGCGATGGGCGCGGCGTGCCTGCGAGCGTACCCGCCTGCTGCGCCCTGAGCAGGGGCGCCCGACCGGTTCTCCGCAGGCGTGAACATGAGCGTCATTCTGGCTTAGAGCCGCCCTCGTCACGCGTCTCCTTAGGCGCTCCCGACCACAGGCTCTTCTTCTCCTCGCCACCGAGGCGGCTTGCGATAGCGGCCGCCTGGGCCCGGATGAAACCGTTCTTGTTCCGCAACGCCTGTCGCAAGGTCACTCGAAAGTCACTGTGATAGCGCCGGCCGATCGCACTGAGCACACGCTGCTGCTCCTCCGTGGAACCGCCGGTGAGGATGGGACGAAAGCGAGGAATCTCCGCGATTGGATCTCGCGGCAGCCGGCCCGAGCTCAGCTCCTCATAGATTCGCGCAGAGCGGTCGCGCGCAACCACACCCGCAATGTAGGCGTACCAGGATTGCAGCCGCTCGGGCGACGGCCGCCGGCGTCGCAGCGAGCGCGCCATAAACGCGCAGCCCAAGGCGCCGAGCGGCCCGCAGCCGAGTGTGGTGAGGAGGAGCAGCGCGGGGATCGTGATGTCGCCCTTTTCGCGCAACCGCTCGATGAGGAAGATGCCCGGTACCATCAGGCTCGCTGCATAGAGCCCGATAAACGCCGGGACCGTTGCAAGTCTTACGGCGAAGGCGAGCAGAGCGAGGCTCGTTGCAAAGGACAGCAACGAGATACTGACATCCTGTGAGATAATATCGAGTGCCGGCGCTGCTATGCTTGCGGCACCCGATGCATGGGCCTGCTCGTCACCTTGAGCTCCATAAAGAACTCGACCCACCCTGTGGGTTTGATCGAGATCGGTCATTGCACGGTCATGACCTGCTCAGGCGCGCTTGGCGGCGGGAGCTCCTGATGTGACGCCGGTGAGGCGGTTTGCGGTGCGGACTGCGCCAGCACATCGGACTTGTATCCATTGAGCTTGCCGGGGGTGGCGGCTTGCCAGCGCTCGATCAATCCGATGCGACCGGAAAGTAACGCGAGCTCCGAGCAAATGAGGCCGAATCTGCGCTCCATGTCGTCGGGATGGTCATTGAGCGAGTCCCCGCCCAGCGCGAACATTCCGATCACGCGATCACCGGACTCCATCAGAGGCCCGGCCATCAGGCCGCGCGCCGCAAGCAGAGCATGATCGGCGGCACGGCTTACCGAAACGATACGTCGCTCATGCACGATGGGTGCAAACAGAGGATCGTCCTCCCCGACTGCAAAAGCCGGGCGGTGGTCGTCGGCCGGGCGAAGCACCGGCTTGAGCGCATTGTCACGAAGCAAGTGAATAGTGAATTCGGAAGAGCCCGTCATGAGAGTGACGAACCTTGTCAGACTCTGCACGAAATCGTCCCAGCCGGCACGCTGCAGCGCGCTCAACGCCTCCACCACGTCGGCGTTGGACGCGTGTGCATTCGCCGCCACGTGGCGCTCCAAGGTCTCGATCCGGTGTCGCAGATCGACACAGAGCTCCGCCACCGCAGCCGCATGCGCGCTGCGCTCCGCAAGCTTGGCTTCAAGCTCCTTGCTGTTGGCGATCTGCCGGCTGCGCATATGCCCGAACAGGAGCGCAAGACATGTCCAGCCGATCGGCTCGCCGGCAATGCGGCCGATATAGGAATACATGTCTTCGGTTATCAGCTGCGCCGGCAGGCCCGGGGCATACTGCAGGGCGGCGGCGATAAGAGCCGCAAGCAGGCCAGCGGCCAGCCCGTGCTGGAGCGCGAGGACCATCACCGGCAACCACAATAGATTGGGATATGGCGTGCTCGCCCCGCTGAGCAGCTCCTTTGCCGCCATGGTGGCTGCAAACAGCAAAAAAAACTCGAGCGCAGTACGCAGCATTGCCGACCATCGCGAGCGCCGCGGTGCAGTTTCGTTCACCGGCGTCTCCTGCGGGTTATTTCTTCGGCAGGCTCGACGCGGGTTACGGCATTGGCTGGCGGCGCCTGCGAGGCGCCTTCCGCGGCCGGCGCGTTGAGAGCGCAGATGCGGTCCGGCACGCCTGGCGTCACGAGCGGCGCCTCTTCGCGCTGCGCCTGACAAATGAGCCGCTCCGCCGCTGCCTCGTCGACTGCCATCATCATGCGCACAAGCCGCGCGGTAGGCGTCTCGCCCTCCGCGTTGTGATGGCTGCTGGCCTTGCGAAAATAGCCGATCCAGGACGCCGCCTTTGCAAGTGCCGTCGTCCTGTCGCCGGTCTGCACCAGCACGTCGAACAGAACAAAGCGGCCGAGGCTGCGCTCGGGATTAGCGATCTCATCGAAACGCACGAGCGCCTCGCGAGCGCCGTAAAGGTCGCCCTGCGCTGCCAGCATCAGACCGAGGCGCTCGGCGTCGTTGGCCGTGATAATGTCCTTGGCCAGCAGCGTTCGTAAGAGCTTCTCTTCTCGATCGAACGCGCCATCGAGACGGTATTGCGCGAGCAGCTCACGCGCGGTCGCAGGCGAGGGCGACAGTTCGAACAGCCGCTCCAATGTGGCGACCTTGTTGGGCTTGTCCTCGATGTCGGCGTAATGCTTTGCCAACATTGCAAGGGCTTCCGGATTTTCCGGATGATCGGCGGCGAAATCGGCCATCACCCGCGTCGCCGCCTCGATCTCGGCAAATGACATGTAGAGCTTGTAGAGGTTGACGACGGTATCGATCTCCCGGTGGCCGGCACGATAGAGCCCTTGCAGCGTCTTGAGCGCCTCCTTGTTTCGCCCATCGCGGACCAGCATGGTCCACTGCTCGCGCTCCCCGGGCACCATGGCCACGCCCGCGGCGAGCGCGGCCGCGGTAAGGCAAATAACAAGGGCAATGTGCCGGAACATCAATTATCGCCCTCGATGCAGGTCACATCGATGTCCACGGGCGAGATCGCGTCGGCATCGGCGGTCAATGCGAGCCGGCCGTCCTCGCCGACCTCCGCTTCCTCGTCCCACAGGCTTTCTTTCGAATTGCGCACGCTGACGCGATAAAGCCCCGGCTTGAGACCGCCCCAGGTCATCTGACCGGTACCAAACCCTTTTGCCATGACCGAAAAACCGCACGCGCGCCGGCGCAAATCCCGGAAGGTCCAGCGACCTTCAAGCAGGTAAGGCGCTGATCCTTCGGCGGGCGCGTTGCGGAGCGCCACGATGACATCCTCAACAGCTTCATCGAGGGCGATATAAAGGGTTGCGTCCTTTCTGTGCTGGCCGATCACGCCGACGCTGCGGGTAAAATCGACGGCGAGGGAGGCGGCATCATCAAACCTCACCGTTTGTAACGCGCCTCGATGCTGCACCAGCCAGCTCAGATCGCCGAGCGCGGTGATCTCGGTCGAGAAAAAGCCGTCCGCAATTGCGGCATAGTGGGAGGCCGCGATCGGCGTGACCGCGCCCTGCCGTGCCGCGTCAAGATGGTGCCGAACGGCCGCGAGCTGCGCCGGATGCTCGCCCGCATACATGTGATAATAGACATTGATCGGCTTGAGGCGGCGCGGATTCTCGGTTCGCTTGACGGTCTCGTCGAGATGGAGAAACCCGTGGTCGCGGCCGTTTCCGTCGGTGATGAAGATGTAGTCGTTGGCATCCCCGGCGTAGATCTGGCGCTCGGCTCCGGCAAGGCGCGAAATCGGCGACAAGTAACTGATCGACGGGAAATCGGGGTCGAAACGGGAGTCACCGCCGTTGAGATTGCGCAGTCCAAGGCGGCGCGTCGCTGCCACTGCGGCCTCGAACGGCTCAGCACCCCCGCTCCAGAGATAGAGAGTGGCATGCTTGTCCTCGGGCGCGAGCTCCTCGGCGGCAAGGATTGAGCCGCGAATCTCCTGGTCGAGATCAAAGGGAAAATCGCTGTAGGCGCGCGGCGGATCGTCTCCGGCTACCTTTGTATCGGTTTCAGCCTCCTTGCGCACAATTCCCGGAAACAGGCGCCGCGCAACCCGGCGCAAACGGTCGCCCAGCACGGCTTTCCATTCGGACTCGTCGGGGCCAATGAGGCGCTCCTCGAGCTTGCGATCGTAATTTTCGAAGAAGCTCCATTGATACGGATGCGAATAGGTATGCGAGGCAATCTCGACCTGCGGCAAACCAAAGAGCTCGCGCGCCGCCTGGCGTCCCGCCTCGGGCGTGCCATAGCGCTCGTCAATGTCGGCGCCGATCACACCGACCGCGACCGGCAAATCGGGATAAGGCGCAATGAGCTCCCGCAGCACCACGCCGGCGGCAACGACTGATTTGTCATGGTATTCTTCGATATTGCTGACATTGTTCCAACCATCTCCGTCGATATGGCTGAACCAGAGACGCCGGCCAGAAAGGGTAGTCACGTCGGGTATGGGGATGCCCTGGCCCCCGAAAGCCTTTTGAAAAAACGCGAATGGGTTGATGAGCCACTTCGTGCGCCCTGTTGCGGGCTCCTCGTAGACAAAATATCCGCTGGCGGCGTAACCCCCGCGATTGCTGGTCAGCACCACGCTCGAGGTCACGATCAGGTCGCCGTCGCGATGCTGGAGGATGAGGTGAGAAGAAACTTCCGGGTTGAGCGTGCCCACAATGGGAAAGGCGGGCAACACCGGATCAAGCTCCCGCTCAAACCCGATGAGGGCATCGCGGTAGAGGACCTTGGTGGCGTAGGTGATGTCGATGCTGGCGCCACTCAATCCAAACCCGATCTCCCGAAACATGCGGTTGGCATCGGCCAGCGGAGCGTTGCCTGAAAGGCCGCTGTCGCCGAGGACGACCATGCGCGTCCCGTGGGCGAGCTGATCAAGCCCCCAGAGATAAAAAAGGCTTGGTGGCGCGCGCCGGAACCAGGTGATAACGCCCCGGATGCGGGCGGTGCGCTCCGCGCTCGGAAGACCGGAATTGATGTCCCAGTAGCTCACGATGAAGCCGAGGTGGTTGAGCGTCATTTCCGCGAACCGGTGAATGCGGGTCTGGTCCGGACGCGCCTCTTCCCGGCTGTCGTACGCGGCAAGAATCTCACGCCGTACCGGCTCGGCGAGCGGCTCTTCCGGCCAGGGCTGCGCGCGCGCCGGAAGCGCCAATAAAAGCGCAAAGGCGATGAAAAACGCCGACCGAACCATGCGCAGTGGGCGCTCGGCCGTGGTCATCGAGAACAAGCCTGCCAACCACGGCCCAGCCATGTCCAAAAGCCAGCCACGCGAAAAATGGGCCCGCCGCAGGCTGAATAAACGTTCAAGTTCGGAGGCCTCGAATTCGGCCTTCGAATATCCCCGCAACGGTGCGCAAATCCTCCTCCTACAGGCCTGCATTTTTCTTTCGTCTCGCCCAGGGTTTTCCTCACCTCGACCGAGCCGCCGGCGCCCTTCCCTTGCAATTCGCTTATGACCAAACGCCTGTGTTATCAACTACTTTACGGCGGCGGTTGGGCCGGTAGTTGCCGGTAGTTAACCGTCCGCAACGCCTGATCGCGGCGGATAGCGATGCGATCACCGGCGTGGTCACCCTTCGGCGGCGAAAGCAAGCTATCAAATGCAGCGCCCTGCGGTCGAGCAAGCCTAGGCCATCCCGGGCGCCCTGAAAAAACATTTCTCAACTGTTGTATTCCGGCTCCGCCTGGGCCGAATGGACAACCTCCTGAAAGTTCACAGCTAGAGCGTGTCTCGCTGAGATCGAGCCAGCAGGTCCACCTCTCCCCGCAGGGGAGAGGTATCGCGGGCTGCTCAATCGCGTGGTGATCGAACGCCATCGAAACTGGTGCTAGGTATAGGCCAAACGGGGTAAAGCTCATGGCTGAATGCTTCGTGGCCAAGGCGTCCGAGATGGCAGACGGGGACCGGCGCATTGTTCTGGCCGGAAGCTCCGAGATCGGAGTGTTCTACAAGCACGGCGCCTATTTCGCCTACAGCAATTACTGCGCGCACTCCGGCGGCCCGGCCTGCGAAGGCCTCCTGATCAACCGGGTTGTCGATTTGATTGCGCCCGATCGAACCTATCAGGGACAAACATTCTCAGACGACGTTCACTTTGTCTGTCCCTGGCACGGTTACGAGTATGATCTCAAGACAGGAGAATGCGTCGGCGACCGGCGACTGAAACTAAAGCGGTTCGAGGTCGTGCGTCGCGGCGACGACATCTTCGTCATCGCATGAGCCGGGAGACCTAGCAATGGACATGCTTCGCAGCGAGGTCCGCAAGCTTGCGGCCGAGGACTATACCACGCCGGCCCATCTGGCGCATGCCTGCGAGCAGGCGCGCAAACGCAAGTATCAGGATTTCCTGATCGTTGATGTGGACGCCCATCATTACGAAAGCGAATCGTACAGGGACGTGTTCGAATACATAGAAAATCCCGTCATTCGCCGGCAAGCGGTCGAGTCGGCAAAGCGCGGCGGCCGCGCTTCCATGCTTGGAGGGCAGATCGGATATCAGGATATCGGCGGGCGCATCACGCGCCATGAGCTGCGCAAGCATGACATCCGCCGGCATGAAAAGCTCGCAAGCGCAAAGCACCGCGACGTCGGCATGACGCTCGAATGGATGGACGCGATGGGCGTCGATTACTGCTGCCTGTTTCCGACGCCGATGCTGTTTCTTGGCCTGCATCCCCAGGTAGAAGTCGAGGTCGCCATGTGCCGCGCCTACAACCGCTGGCTCTGCGAGCGCATCCTGAGCGTCGAGCCGCGCATCATCTCCATGCTCTATCTGCCGTTCAACGATCCGGATGCGGCCTACAGGACGGTGAAGGATTTCGGCGACAAGAAAGGCGTGGTGGGCTTCATGGTGACCTCGCCCCGCTACAAGCCCGTGCACGACAATGCGTATGTCAGGACCTATGCGTTGCTGGAGGAAATGGGCAAGCCGCTCGCGTTTCATGCCGCCTATAACTGGCATGACCAGGCGCTGTCGTTGACCAACCGCTTCATCTCGGTGCATGCGCTCGGCTTCATGTGGTTCAACATGCTCCACATGACCAACTGGGTGATCAACGGCCTGCCGGAGCGGTTTCCCAGGCTCAAGGTGATGTGGATCGAGAGCGGATTGACCTGGGCCTATTGCCTGATGCAGCGGCTCGATCATTCCTACATGATGCGAACCTCGGATTGCCCCTCGCTCAAGCGCAAGCCGAGCGAATACATGCGCGAGATGTACTATTCCTCGCAGCCCATGGAGAAACCGCGTGATCGCTCCATCCTGGAGGCGACCTTCAAGATGATCAATGCCGAGACCCAGCTCATGTGGTCATCGGACTATCCGCATTGGGATTTCGATCTGCCGAGCGTGATCTACGATCTGCCTTTCCTGAGCGAGAGCGGCCGGCGCAACATCCTGGGCGGCAATGCAGCGAAAGCGTTCGGTCTTGATCCCAAGCCGGTGAAGAAGATTCCGGCGTAGATTGCGTCGAGTTCTTCACGAGGCCCAACCTCGGGTAACCGCGAGAGAGCGTTGGGTCTCGCAAGCGCTCGACCCAAGCTTGTATCAGCACTACGACGCTACGGCGCGTATTTCGGGAACAGCGCGAGCGCATTGCCGCGATCGATCGCAAAACGCCTCTCCTGCGACAGGAATCCGGCTTCGTAGGTCTTCGCCGCTTCGGCGATCACGCGCGCATTGGCAAACGGGAAATCGCTGCCGAACACAATGCGTTCGGGGAGCGCGACTTGATCAAGCGCGCCGAATGTCTCTTTGCCGGGCGAGATCGCGTTGTCGTACCAGAAATGGGCGAGACCCGCATAGACCTTTTCGCGCGAGAGCGCCGGCAATCGCGCATCAATCATGGGCGACACCGACAATCGCCAGGCAAAATAGGGTATGAGGCCGCCGGCATGGGGCAGGATGAAGCGAATGCGGGGATAGCGTTCAATCGCGCCGGAGAAAACCAGGTTCACCACCGCGCGCGTGGTGTCGAACAGGTATTCCATCATGAAGGCGGGCCATGGCAGGTCGAGCCCCTTGCTGGACGGATGGAGGCCCGGATGGATGAACACCGCGGCGCCGCGCGCGTTGAGCATTTCAAGCACCGGATCGAATTCGCGGTCGCCGAGGAATTTCTCGCCATAGCTTGCAAACAGCGAGACGCCGTCGAAGCGCAGTGCATCGAGCGCATAAGCGATTTCCTTGCAGGCGCCCTCCATGCTCCACATCGGCAGGGTCGCAAACGCGCCAAAGCGCGCGGGCCAACGGGTCATCAGCTCGGCCGCGAAATCGTTGCACCGCCGCGCCAACGCCTCCGCGCTCGCGCGCGTGCCGAAGCCGACGCCAGGCTGCGCCAGCGAGGTCAGCGCAACCTCGATGCCCTGGGCGTCCATCAGCTCGAGCGCGACCGCGGGCGACCAGTCCGGGTATCTGCCGATCGCGGGGCCGCGGCCGGCCGCATAGACCGCCTCGCGATAGAACTGCGGAATGTGGTGGAAGTGAACGTCGATGCGGCGTGGTGATGGCATCGCTGGATTTTAGCAGATCGTAGCCCGCATGAGCGAAGGCGGCTTCGCCAAGGCTTCGGCGTCCTCAGTCACGTTAGCCCATCGACGCTTTGACGGAGACGGGCGATATGCGGGGAGGTCGTTCCCGCATGTCGCTTCGCTCATGCGGGCTACCGTTGAATTTCCCTGGCTCCCGTGGCTCTATCGCTCCGCGGGAGAAGCGATATGCCCTGGCTGGAAGCAAACGGCATCAGTATCCATTATGAGTTATCCGGGAACGGCCCCTCGCTCGTGCTGGTGCACGAGATGGGTGGAACGCTCGCGAGCTGGGACGGCTTGTTTCCGACGCTAAGCAAACGTTTTCGCACGCTCCGCTACGACCAGCGCGGCTCGGGACTGTCTGAAAAAGTGCGGGGGTCGATCAGCACCGAGCAACTGGTCGACGATCTCACGGCCGTGCTGGAAATCCCGGGGCTTGCACCGCCCTATCGTTTCGTGACCGTTGCGGCTGCGACGATGCAGGCGCTCATTTATATGACTCGCCATCCCGATCGCATTGCGAGCTTTGTGTTCTGCAATCCGTTCACCGGTGCCGATGAAAGCCGCCTTGCGGCGCTTGATGAACGCGCCTCATTGGCCGAGCGGGAAGGAATGCGCGCCGCCATCGGCGTAACGCTGGACAAGTCATGGCCCGCGGATATTGGCGAGAAGTCCGCCTACCTCGCCTATCGTGGACGATATCTCGCGCATGATCCGGTTTGCTTTGCGGCGCTCAACCGGGCGATCGGGCGCCCCAATGTTGCTCACCTCGGCAAGGAAGTCCGGGTCCCCACCATGGTCGTCGCCGGCCGGTTTGATCAGGTGCGCCCGCCCGCCGCGAGCGAAGCGTTCGCGCGCACTATCCCCGGCGCGCGGTTTGAGCTCATTGACGCCGTGCACATGATGCCGGCTCAGGCAGGCGCGGCGCTGCTGCCTCTCCTGCAGGATTTTTTCAATGCGCAATCTGAGCTGGGTCTAACGGCCGGGCAGCGGGCGAGTTGAGGGAGTGCAATGAAAGTCAAGGCGAACGGCATCAGCATCAATTATCAGGTCGATGGCGGGGACGGTGCGCCCTGGCTCATTTTTAGCAATTCACTCGCAACCAACCTTTCGGCCTGGGACGATCAGGCGCGCGAATTTGGCCGGAGCTTCCGGGTGCTGCGCTATGACCAGCGCGGCCACGGCGCAACCGATGCGCCGGCCGGGAGCTACAGCTTCGACACGCTCATCGCGGACACGATCGCGCTGATGGATGCCCTCGGAATCAAGCAGGCGCATTTCGCAGGGCTGTCCATGGGCGGCGCGACCGCGCTCGGCCTCGCGGAGCAGCATTCCGAGCGGCTCGACAAAGTAATTGTGTGCGATTCCCCCTGCCAGTCGACGCCGGTCAGCAAGCAGCAATGGGAGGAGCGCATCGCGGTTGCGCAAAAGCAGGGCATGGAAGCGCTGGTCGAGCCCACGGTCACGCGCTGGTTTCCCCCCGAAATCATCAGGGCCAACCCGGCCTATATCGAGCGGATCAGGCAGATGATTCGCAACACGCCCACGGCCGGCTTCATCGGATGTGCGGCCGCCCTCGCCGACCACGATTATGCCTCCGCGGCAGGAACGGTGAAGCGGCCGGTCCTTTTCCTTGCGGGCGAGAAGGACGGGGTGACGCCTGCGGCCATGCGCAAGCTTAACGCAGCGCTGCCAGGCTCGAAATACGTGGAGCTTGCGGCCGCGGGGCACATTTCCAATCTGGACCAACCCGCGGCGTTCAATCGTGCCGTCGCCGATTTTCTGCAGGCGCCCTGACGCCATTGCCCCCACGTTGAGCCAGCCATACGTCCGCAGAAGATTCTGGCTCTGGATGGGAGACGCCCTTTCTGAGCATAATGCGCTTGCGCCTTGCGCACCCGTTCGACAGGAGAGAACGCAATGACGGCAGCAGCAGCGACCCAAATGAAGGCCCCCGCAGGCTTGTCCAACAAGGCGCGCGAAATGATGGAGGCCATCAACGCCGACGCCGCCAAGCATCACGTGTGGGTGCGCACCCAGGCGAACTCACCGGCGCAGCGTCCCTGGTTCAGCCAAACGGGCGGCGAAGGCGGCGGGGAGCTCGCTTCCGGTCGCGTGGCCGCCGCCCAGCTCAAGACGCTGCCCCATCTCTGGCGCTGGAAGGAGTTCAGCCCGTATCTTAACCGCATTTCCGAGATCGCGCGCAAGGCCGACGTGTCGCCGATCGAGTTCGCTGACCGCCAGAGCATTCTCCTGCTCAACCCCGGTCTCAAAGGAAGGCTGCAGATCACCAATACGATCCGTTGCGCGA
>CATPCO010000158.1 GCA_955652925.1 uncultured Xanthobacteraceae bacterium
CGCGCCACTTATGCAGCGATTGACGATCGGCGCACCCGCGTCGTTGGCGCAGTCTGGCAGGACGCCAAAGAACCCTGGGTCAAGATTGAGGGGGCGCGACCGGTAGGCGAGCGCGCGATTCTACTTTGTGGCACCGCTGATCCGCGCTTCATCGCACGGCATGAACAGTTATTGAAGGAGATCGAAGGCGTGGTGCGCGATCTCGTCTGCGAGGATGCCCCCGAAGACTATGTGCTGACCTGGCGGGTGTATGGCGTCAATGGCGTGCGCATGACCCCCGTGACCCAGAACGAACTCCCGGCCGAAGCCTTCATCATGGGCGAGTGCATCGCGCCGACGCGGGCGCGAGCCGCCGAAGTGGTGCGCACCACTAAGCAGTATCTCCTGCATCACGGCTACGAGGGCCGGTTGTCGACCGGCGGCAATCTCGCCTTTCCGTTCACGCCGCCGGAGGTCTCGGTCGGACCTGCTTATCGCTTCAACATCTATCATCTGATGCGCACCGCCAATCTCGACGCTCTATTTCCGCTCGAGATCGAAACGCTTTAGGAGCACCGCGGGAAAGGGGGCTCAACGTGTATCACTTCAAACCGCCGAAGGTGATTGAGGCTGAAGTGTTCATGCGGCTTCCCGATTATCTGCGTCGAGCTCATTTTTCAGGGGCATCCCGATTAGGAAGCAACGGTGCGTCCATTCGCGAGGTGACCGGACGAGGCCAGCCATCATATAGTCAGGCCACCGAATCCCTACCGCTCCCCCCACTTCTTCTCTTCCACCGTGGCTTCCTCGATCTCATAGAAGCGTTCGAGGCCGACCAGATCCTCGATCTGCTGCCGTGCATCGATATTTTCCTGCAAGCTCATGCCGGTATAGGTTCCGGTGCGGAGGATCTCCTGCAGGCACTTCTTGGAAAAGTGAAAGTTCACCAAGAGCGTGGTGATGGCATCGATGCAGGCCTTGTAGCCCATGTCCGCGAGCTGCGAGGCCGTCGGCAGCGGACGGCCATCGCGGTTGCCGCGACTGATGACATAAACGAGCGGGAGGCGCGAGCGCTTCGGTCCCGCCTTCATCTCCTCGTCGTTGCGCGGGAAGAACATGCCCATGTCGGCGCCGACGTCGGCGGCCATGTTGAGCCGGGTCATCGCCTCTTCCAGTCCCTCGAAGCGGCAAGTGTCGGTGCGCGCGATGACGACGAAATCTTTGTCGGTCTCGTCGCGGGCGATGCAGGCATATTTGATCTTGTCGACGAACTCCTCGCGCGGGATCGCGTGCGCAACATATTTATGATAGTGCGCGCGCTTGGGATAGAGCTGGTCCTCGATATGGATGCCGGAAACCCCGGTGCGGATGAATTCGCGCACCGTGCGCATGGTATGCAGCGGTTCGCCGAAACCGGCACCGCCGTCAGCGACCGCTGGAATCTTCACCGCATTGGCGACGTCGCCAGCCACGCGCACCTGCTCGTCCATTGTGAGGAGCGGCTCCGACGTGCAGCGTGAGCCGCCGGTGACAAAGCCGCCGATATAGACTGCCTTGAAGCCGAGGTCCTCGACCAGCCGGCCGCCGAGCGCGTCATAGGCGGGCGGCATATAGACGAACGACTCTTCCTTCAGCAGCCGGCGCAGCGCTTGTGCTTTCACGTTTCCTCTCCACTCACTGTCATGAGAATGCTCTTTGCGCGATCGGGTTCATCGCGTCGCCAACCGCGTTTTCTGTCCGAGATTCGCGATCGAAGAAGCCGTCTGAATCAGCGTCTCGCCGATGCTGCCGAGCTTCGGCTCGAGCCGATGCATGGGACCGGCGACGGCGATCGCCAGCAGCTCGCCATCCATCATGCAGGTGCGTGCGATCGCCATGACGTCGGGAATGTTCTCCCCGCGGGTGACGAAATAGCCGCGCTTGCGCGAGCGCTTGATGTCGGCGAGCAGGTGCTCCGGATTGGTGATGGTGGACTCCGTCACCTGCGGATGGTCGAGCGTGGGAAGAAACTGCGCGAGCTCCTCGTCGGTCATCTCCGCGAGAAAGGCCTTGCCAATGGCGGTCGAGGGCAGCGGCTTGATGGCGCCGACCGGCGCTGCGTAGCGGATCATCTGCGGACTCTCCAACACCTGCAGATAGATGATCTGATTGTCCTGGCGCTGGCCGAGCAGGGTGGTCTCGCCGATCTCTTCGCGCAGTTTCTCCAGAACCGGAGCCAGTCGCTCGACGATCGGGTCGTGCATCGCAATCGCGCTGCCCACTTCGAACAGCCGCCGCGTCGGGTAATAGCGCCGCCGCACATCGAGCGCGTACACGTAGCCACTCTTCTGCAGGGTGCGCAGAAGCCCGTGACACGAGCTGACGGGCGACTCGATCATGCGGGCGATCTCGCTGAGTGAGAGCGGCTTCTTCGCCTGCGCGAAGGCCTCAAAAATGTCGAGCGTGCGATCCGCGGTCTTCATCGTACGCTCCGTGGTAGGGAGGAAATTTGCTGATTGTGAGCTCGTTTCACAGCGGCGGCGCGGCTTTGGTTCGGCATCGGGGCCCGCTCTCCGGTTTTCTGTCTATTGCCGCAAAAGCCGCAGCAGCGGGCCAAGCTCGCGCTCGCGCTCGAGTCCGAGCACCCGGTCTGCGATCTCCTCGAGCGCTTTCGCAGGAGCCCGCTTGCCAGCATTGGCATGGAACTTGGCGATCACTGTACTCGGCACTGGCGGATTTTCCGGCTCGCCGCGGCAATAATCGACCCGCTCGCGCAACGCCCGGCCCTCGCGCAGATGGATGGTGACGTCGCATGGCTTGCGCTCGCCATAGATGGCCGTCAACTCCGGATCGGCGATCACTTCGGTTGCTTTGGCGACGCGCGATAGCTCAAGGTCGTATGGGCTCTCGCCTTCGAAATCGGCGGGGCGCACCAAGCCGTTTCGAATCGCCAGCGCCATGGCATAGCCCATGTGGAAGATGAGCTTGGCCGGCATGGCGGGCTCATAAGGCCAGCCGCATTGCAGCCGCGTGATCTCACCAGTGCGCACCACAATGCGCTCGATATCCGCAAGCGTAATGTTGTGCTTAGCGCGCAGATTGATCGCAGCATCGATCCCAGTCTGCGAGCTATGACAGGTCGGGTACATCTTGATGCAGGTGTCGAGCAGGCGGAACCGCGTGCCCAGGCTCTCCGAGATCTGCGATGCATCGGCGGCCTCGCTGGTCATGCCGAAAAAGCCGCCGTCGCGCGCAGTGAGTGGATCATCAGCGCCGCGGAAGCCCGCTTGCGCGAGCAGCCCAGCGACGAGGCCGTTGCGTGCCGCCGTCCCAGCAGCGAGATAGAGCTCCATCCCGCCGCTCTGCTGGAAGGCCCAATTGCCGGAGGCCTGCGCCGCCGCAACCGCGAGCGCATGATGAAACGCCTCGGCGTCGAGATTGAGAACGCGTGCCGCCGCTGCCGCGGCGCCGAACGACCCGGCAGTGCCGGTCGCACGCCATCCCTTGTGGCGATGCGAGGCCATGTCGATGGCGACCCCGACGCGAGCGGTCGTCTCGTAGCCGGCGGCTATGGCGAGAAGGAGCGCTTCCCCGCTCGCGTTGGTCAGCTCGGCGATGGCAAGCGCGGCGGGAATGGTGGCGACGCCGGGATGCAACTTGGCATGGCGATGCAGGTCGTCAAAGACGAGCGCATGCGCGAGCACACCATTGGCGAGGGCTGCTACTTCCGGCGCCGCGCCCGAAGCCGAGCCGATCACGGTACAGGATCTGCCGTCGCCGGCGCACTTGAGATAGCGTTCGGCAACCTTGCCCGCTTCGTTATCGTAGCCGCCGAACGCGCAGCCGATCGTATCGAGCAGGCACAACTTCAACAGTTCCGGCGCGTGCACTGGGAGATCCCCAAGCTGCAAGCCGGCGAGGAAGCTCGCGAGCTGCTTGGATTGTGGTGATCTCGGCATTTCCAGCATGGCGTCAGTCTCGCAGGAGCCGGCAGCGTTGCGCGTCGGGCTTCACTGACACGGCGGCGCCGGGCTCATAGCTGGTATTTGCCGGCGCGCGGACTTCGAGCAGGTGCCCACCTATGCGGACGCGATAAATGGTGACGTCGCCGACGAAGGTGGCAAACGTGATCACCCCGGGCCAGCCGTCGCCCGCTGACAGCAGTGACAGGCATTCCGGACGCGCCGAGACGATCACCTTATCGCCGGTGGTGAAAGCGCGCGTGTCCTCGATACGAAGGGAAAATCCGCCGGGAATCTCGACCGTCACAGCTCCGCCGCTGCAATTACTGACCTGCGCGTGCAGCAGATTGGTCGAGCCCATAAAGCCGGCAACGAAGCTGTTTGCTGGATGGTCGTAGACCTCGCGCGGCGTCCCGACCTGGCGCAGCAAGCCATGATCCATGATGGCAACGCGGTCGCCGATGGCCAGCGCCTCCTCTTGGTCATGGGTCACATAGACGCCGGTGAAGCCGAGCTTCTTCTGCAGCTCCTTGATCTCGATGCGCATCTGCGTGCGGAGATTGGCATCGAGGTTCGAGAGCGGCTCGTCGAACAGAATTAGCGCCGGTTCTGCGACAAGACTGCGCGCCAGCGCCACGCGCTGCTGCTGGCCGCCACTCAATTGCGAGGAATAGCGCTCCGGGAGATGTCCGAGCTGGACGAGCCGCAGCGCTTCCTCGACGCGCGGCTTGATGGTGCTGCGCGGCGTGCCCATAGCGCGCAGCGGATAGGCCACGTTCTCGAACACTGTCATATGCGGCCACACCGCGTAGGATTGGAACACCATGCCGATCTGCCGTTTCTCCGGCGGCACGAAAACTCCGTCTGCTATGGCGGTGACAGTGCGCTGGCCGATGAGGATGCGGCCGGCACTCGGCCGCTCCAGACCGGCAATGCAACGAAGGCATGTGGTCTTGCCGCAGCCGCTCGGTCCGACCAGCACCAGCATCTCGGTGCTCGCGGCGTTCAAGGATAGGTCCTTGAGCGCCGGCACGGCGCCGAAACTCTTGTTCAGATGCTCGATGCGGACGGACGCGCTGTGCGACGCCTTCGCCGCGGCGTCCATGGAAAGCCCGATTTGCGCAGCACTCATCGGCTTAAGTCGGCCAATAACAATCAGCCCATCACTCGGCTGATAATGCGTTCCACCTCTGCATCGGTGGCGAATTTCTTTTCCTTGATCAGGTCGCGCAGGCTCAAGGTGATGAGCTCCAAGTGGCGCTCACTTGGCGTCCTTCCGAGCGAGGAGACCTTGGCTTCGAGCGGGCTGTCGGCGCCGCCCTGAAGCGAGCTCGGGCCGTAGATCATGTGCCGGCTGCTGCCGACGCTTTCCGCTTTGATGTTCTCCCACAGGCACCAGTCACCGCGCAGCATGCCGGGAATATGCAGCCCGCCATAGCTGAACATGTTGTGGCCGACGATCGGCGCATTGGCCGGCACCGGAACGTCGTAAAGCTCGGAGACGAGCTTGCTCAGTTCGGTGATCTTGCCGAGATCAAGTTTGGTGTCATAGCCGAAGAAATATTCGATACCGACCGCCACCTGCTCGAAAGCGGCATTGCCGCAGCGATGCCCCGTGCGGTTGAAAGTGACGTCACAGCTCCCCGCTCCGGCCCGCAGCCCCTCGAAGGTGTTGATGGTGGCGAGACCGAAATCGTCATGCGCATGCACGTTGATTTCAATCTGGTCCTTGCTGGCACCGCGGATGAGCGTCACTAGCATCGCCATCGTCTGCGGCAGATACCAGCCGCGCGTGTCGTAGATCACCCAGCGGTCGACGCCGGCCGCCATCGCCCGGCGCACGGTCTCAGGAATGATCTCGACGCGCGGATGATCCGTGCCGAAGGCGACCTTGAGCCCGCGGCTCTTTGCAAAGGCGATCGTCTCTTCCATGCGTTCGAGGAAAGCTTCGCCCTTGAGCTTGGGATGCAGCGCGCGGCTCGACGTTGAGCCCTGCATGCCGATCAAATTGACGAGGTGTCCGCCGCAATCGGCAACACCCTCGATGTCCGACTTCCAGGTCGGCAGCCACGAGCGCGCATGCATGCCGAGGACGATCTTGGTGCCGCGCTGGCGCAATTTTTCGACAAACTCGCGATCGTCCTTGAGTGAGCCGTAGCCGACTTCCGCTTCGCGCACGCCCATGGCTTCGAGCGCCTCGGCGATGCGCAGCTTCTTGTCGACGGAGGCATAGACGCCAGGCGTGTTGGCGCCCGAGCGCAGCGTGTCGTCACGCAGGATGATGTCGCGTTGCGCCTGCCCGACAGGCCGCGGCGCCGTGATGTCGTTGAGCGGCGTGTTGACCCAGCGGCCCTTGGGCTCGAGCCGGGTGTCGAGCGGAAAATCGCCTTCCTTCGTCCAGGCCGGCAAATCGCTCATCGCGGTCCTCCTTCGTCGTTGCGGAACCTAGCGTCTTGTTCAGTGCTTTCTGGCATCTTGCCAGAGGGAGATTTTTCAGCATAGTGAAAAATTTATCCCAATCCGGAAAAATGTAAACGAGCGAAATTGGGGGGATCGAGGCGTTCGCCGGCGCTGCCGCGGCGGAGGAGACCAATGCTGACCAAGCCCGACCGCATGACGAGCCGCCGCCGGGCCAGTGGGCCACGCGCTTCGCTGGCGGCCGGTGAGAAAGGGCCGCCGCTTCCCGATCCGATCCTGCTGGAGGTCTTTTCCAACGCACTTCTCTCCATTGCCGAGGAGATGGGCGCGCTACTGATCCGCACCGCCTATTCGACCAAC
>CATPCO010000159.1 GCA_955652925.1 uncultured Xanthobacteraceae bacterium
CGATTTCGCGATCGCAAGTCCGAGCCCCGAGCCCTGGTGGCTCTTGGTGAGCTGGCTTTCGACCTGCTCGAACGGCCGGCCAAGCCGGGTGAGCGCGTCTTTCGGGATGCCGATTCCGGTATCGGCAATGACGATGCTCACAAAGCCCTCGATCGCTCGCGCCCGAATGATGATCCGTCCCCCTTCGGAGGTAAATTTCACAGCGTTGGATAGAAGATTGAGAACAATCTGCTTGAGCAGCCGGGGATCGGCGCGCAGGCTGATGCCGTGATCGATGCGTGCCGTGAGCTCAAGTCGCTTGTCGTCCGCGCGCGCGGAGACCACGCGCATGGCATCGTTGAGGAAGGGCTCGAGCTCGATCTGTGTCGGATCGAGCCTGATCCGCCCGGCTTCGATCTTCGACATGTCAAGAATGTCGTTGATGACTTCAAGCAGGTATTGGCCGCTCTGATGAATATCAGTGCAGTATTCGCGATATTTCTCCGTTCCGAGCGGGCCAAACATTCCCGACTCCATGATCTCGGAGAATCCGATAATGGCGTTGAGCGGCGTGCGCAGCTCGTGACTCATGTTTGCGAGAAATTTCGACTTTGCCTGGTTGGCATCCTCCGCCCGTGTCTTCTCCACGGCATATTTCTTGGCAAGGTCGGCGACTTCCTCGGCCTGCCGTTCTAGCTTGTGTTGCGAGTTGCGCAGATCGGCGACCGTGGCCATGAGCCGCTTCTCGCTTTCCATCAGCTTTTCTTCATGCCGCTTGATCGTCGTGATGTCCGTGCCGACCGAGACGTAGCCGCCGTCCTTGGTCCGCCGCTCGCTGATATGGAGCCATCGCCCGTCATCGAGCTGGGCTTCGAACGTGCGCGCGCCAGGGAGCCTGTCTTCGCTCGTTACCTTCGATCGCACGACCGGCTTACGGCCGGCAGCGACCACCGACTCATAGGAGGCGCCGGCCTTGATCGCCTCATCGGGGAGGTTGTGCAGCTGCTGGAAATTCGAGTTGCACAAGACAAGACGATTGTGCGCGTCCCAAACAACGAACGCCTCCGGAATCGTCTCGATTGCATCGCGCAGGCGCAAATCCGCTTCCACGGTCTTCTCGACCAGGGTCTTCTGCTCGGTGATATCAACGGCAATCCCGATCAGATGCGGGCCACCCCCGCCCGATTGATGGACGAGCTCGCAGCGCGCGCGCAGCCATACCCAATTGCCGTTGGCATGGCGCATGCGAAAGGCATGATCAATGTGCGTCGTCGTGGCGTCGGCAAGCTGGGCGGCGATCTGGTAGAGATCGATGTCCTCGGGATGCACGAGTGCATTCACCTCGCCGAAGCTTAACAGCGCGCTGCGCGGCCGAAGACCGAGAATCGCGAACATGGAATGCGACCAGAAGATGCGGCCGCGCGCGAGATTCCAGTCCCATAATCCGCAGCGTCCCCGGTTGAGAGCCGTGTCAATGCGCGAGCGCACGGTCTCATAGATCATGTCCGCTTCGCGCGCGCGGGTGGCTTGCCAATGGAAGGCAAAGCCGAGGATCAAGACCACGAAGCCGGTCGTGGCGGAGAGCGTGACGGTCAGCGCGGTATCCGAAACCCAGGCCGCGAGCGCGTCCGAGTGGGGATGCAGGATCGCGAGCTCGCGCTTGGTCGCATAGAGCGTTCGCACGCTGCCATAGGCAAGATTGCCGTTGGCGAGCGGTATTTCAAGAACGCCCGCGGCCTTCCCGAAGGTGGTGAGCGGCTGCGCGGGGCCGAGCACGTCAATAAGTTTGCGCCCGATGAAAGCCGCCTCGAGCGGAACGGTCGCAATGGTGCTGCCGTCGCCATTGCTGGCCGGTGCGTTGCGAATAGCAGCGACGATGATGCCGTCCTCGTTTGCAATCAGGACCTGGCGTCCTGCCGAGCGCGCCCAGGCCGGAAATGCGCGCTCGAGCTCGTACTGCGTCCGGCGATCGATGCCCGAGGCGTCCGGCTTGGACGGCTCTATTCGTTCGAGGCGATCAGTGAGAAGATCGGCAGCCGCTTCGATTTGGTTCATCAGCTCGCTTATCGCCTGGCGGCGATGATCGAGCACTTGCACGGCCGCTCCCACGCAGATTGTGAGGAGGAAGGCGATGATCAGGGCAGGCACCGCGCGCCGCAAAGCAGGCTCCGCCGTAAGCAGCCGCAGATAGGCGGGCTTCGCGATCGACTGAGCCAATCCCTTGATTGAATCGGTACTGACGGACGCGCTGACAGCTTCCGCGCGCGCCATGCCTGGCCTCCGTTCGGATTCCTTTTCACGTCCTCGGAAGGATGTGCCGCATCTCTCCGAATCAGCTTGGATTGGAATCGAAAGATGGCAATTTGTCGAGAGTGTTTGTTAACGAATTTGAAAGATTTTTCAATCCCGCTTTCCCCTTGTTCTCGCGGGACTTTTCGCTCGACGGCCGCACAACGTGGGTCAGTGAGTGGCATCCTACATTGGCGTTGGCCGGGAGCAGGCCATCAATTCGGCACAAAGATTACCGGCGCGCTCAGTGGCAGACCAGGACCGGAATTTTGGTGTGGGTGAGAACCTTATTGGTCACGCTGCCCAGGACGACGGCTGCAATGCCGCTCCTGCCGTGAGACGCCATGACGATGAGATCGCATCCTCTCTGCTCGGCGGCCTGGATGATCGCCTGATGCGGATGATCCTGCAGAAGCTGCGCGGTTTCGCACTCGACGCCCGCCGCGCGCGCGGCTTGTGCCACTGTGCTCAGTATCTTGCCGGCATGCGCTTTGGCGCGCTCGGTATATTCTGTGAAGGCGCCCGCCATCTGGTAATCCCTCGATGAGGGAAGGCCATAGACATCAAACGAGGATTCGACCGTCACAGCCGTGACCTTTGCACCGAGCGCTTTGGCAAGCTCCAGTCCATGCTGCACGGCACTTTGGGAGAGCTCCGATCCGTCGGTCGGGATCAAGATATGGCGGTACATCTCCTCCTCCCACGCCTAAAGACGTAAGACGTATGCTGTGATCGCGCCCTGACGGGCTTTGCATTAAACTGACGCAGCAATTGGCCGAGATCAAGCGATCAAGCACAGGAAGAGACCACATGCCGCAAGTCCCTCCGGCGCTCGGCCGGTTGGGCGGTGATAAACGGTTTTGGACTGAAGACAAGGCGATCCCACAGCATGATTTCGCGAACCTTGGATTGCGCCGACATCCTGCGCCAAAAGTCCTCGTCCTCCTCGCCATGGGGCTGCTCGCTGAATCCGCCAGTGGCCGCAACGACGTCACGGCGCACCATTGTGTGAGATATGCCCGAAATGGCATAGCCATTGCCCAACATCTTTTTCAGAGGTCGGTCTGGGGGGCCCGGTGGAGGAAAGAGCGGCGGCACTCCACTGGGACCTGCGATTGGCACGGTCCGACACCCCACCATGTTCGCATTGTCCAGATATGCGGCCTCGATTTGGGTTTGCAATTTGTCGAAACGCCATTGATCGCAGTCCTCGAGAAAAGCGATCCAGTCGCCACTTGCGGCGGCTATCCCCGCATTGAGTGCCGTGCCGCGGCCTCCAAACGACAAGATTGTGCGAATGCTTTCATCTGCTCCAACCAGATCGGTAATGGCGCGCCGAAAATGTGATGTCGGATTGCTCAGCACCAGGATGATCTCGAGATTGGAATAGGTCTGCGATCGGACGTTTTCCAGCGACCTACGGGTGGGTTCGGGCTCATTGTGCGCGAGCAACACAACAACCGAGATTTTCTGTTTGGCGGCGAGCCCGCGCTCGCAGCGCCATTGCGCGCCGCTTCGGCGATTCAGCCTGATCCAATGATCAGGGATCAGATCTCGCGCATGCGGGGATTGCGTGTACCAGGGGACAGGTGCCACGGCGATTGATCCTTCACGACTGCCAAGCCAGGCGCCCCACCAACTCAGCGACGAATTGGCGATGATGTGATGCCGACAGTGCGCCATCAAGATCAGGTCGTCGTGCACGGAGCTTGCGTCAGCGGAGACCATTATGAAATCGGCGCCTGTGAAATTTGATCGACACCAGTGCGGGTCGTCTGAAAAGATGAAGAACGTTGGTTTCGCAATGCGTTCGCGCAGAAGTGCAAATGCAGACGAATAGTACGGGAGCTCGCACAGCCCGAACGCTTCATAAATGTCCGGAACCAGGTAGTCCCCGCGGCGCACGTGAACGGCGACCGAATTGGACGCCATAATTCTGTGACGAAACTCCCGTGATCGCGGATCTTGTAGTGATGCTGCGCTAAGCCAATTTCGCACGACACCGGATATGTCGTTGAAGTACTTCCACGACTGCCAGAAGCCATAGAGGTAGGCACCCCCTCGCCGGGACAGTACTGCCGGATCGAAATCGTAATCATTCTCTCGCACCACGGGCAGTCGCATCCCTGCAGGGGAATCAACTGTCCGAATCGCTGCGGTCAGAAACTGCGGATCAATGACTGTACCGGCAACGATGGGAATTCCAGCTGCATACCGGTCAACAAGGCATTTCCGGCCGTCGTCAATTTCAGAGAAGCTTGAAACGTCAAGGCCCACTCTGGCTCCGGCAACTTGAGCCAGGGCACATGCAGCAGCATATTGAAAAAGCTGATTCCCAAGGCCCCCGGACAATCTAGAAATTATCAAGTCGGGCGCCTGCACAGCTTTCACTATTTAAGACCTGAAATGCAGCAGGCATTCCTGCGCTGAGGACGTACCTCCTCCTTCAACCAGCAAATCGCAAGGATACCGAGCTGCCCGGGATGTGAGTAGGTCCATGCCCGGCATCTCTCGGCATGTAGACATGCCTGCTGGCAGAGCCGTGGCCGGGGCTTGGCCAGGTCGAAGTGCTCGTAGTCGCCACCGGTGCGGTCTGCATCGGATTCATACGTTGGCTCGGCGGATGCCGCGAGAGTTGCGAAGGCAAGCATAGAAATTGCAAGCAAGGAGCACAGCCAGTTCGGCATGCTTGCACTAGCTCTGCGGAACGACGGCCATTTCACCGCCGTTGCATAAGTAGTGGTGTAATCCGGGCGATCTCGGAAGGCGGATCGATCTCTTCCGGGCCTGCGCAAATTTTGAGTTTTGCGGCCAATGCTGCGATGGTTGCTGAAGAGGTCATCAGCGCGAATGGAATAGCGAGTAGCAATCCGGACAAAAAGGGCAGAAACCACACGATTGCGCCAGGGGCTGCCAGCGCGAGAGCGGAGAGTAGAACAAGGCCAAACGACGTCGTGACCCACAGTGCCGCCACTGCATCGGGAAGCGACAAACGATAACCGGCGCGCCGCTGGCCGTCCCAGGCCAGCGGCCGTCCCGCAAACAGGCCGATAAGGGAACTGGTCGATGCGACAAATGAAGCCGGCACGAGGAGAAACGTGAACAGAACCTCGACCAATCCTCCGACCAGGAATCTTGCAACTCCTCCATAACGTTTCGGGGAGGAGGAAAGCGTGTCGAGAATGCTGCACAGCTTGGGCATGAACAATACAATCACGCATGCGCCATAGAACGCGAGCGCACTCTTTGCGGGAAAGCTCGCATCGGCGGGCTTCAGTGCTGCTGCAATTGCGGCAAGAACCACGAATGTCACAACTGCCGCCGCGCCGATGAATTTCTGAGCCATGAAGACCAGGTGAAAAAGACTGACCGGCTTGCCGGACGCTAATCCAATGAGCCGCAGATTCTGAAGGTTGCCCTGACACCATCGGCTGTTGCGCTGGAGGTAGTCGGGCAGCGCCGGAGGATTGCCTTCATAGCTTCCGCATTCCTGCGGCAGGAGGCGCACCTCATAACCGGCGCTATACATGAGCACTGCCTCGATTTGATCGTGGCAGATGATGTGGCCGCCGAAGGAGCGGCCGGGAAGCACAGGTAGCCGGCAGTGCTGAGTGAACGGGGCGAGGCGGATGACGGCGTTATGCCCCCAGAATTGACAGCGATCGCCTTGCCACCAGCCGGCGCCGAGGACGAACACGCGCATGCCCAGGCGATGACCAAATTGAAAAATCCTGGCAAAGAGAGACGTGCTGGGCAGGCCGACAGCAAGGCTCTGCAAGATGCCAATCCGCGGGTTGCTTTGCATGATCCGCACGAACCGAACAACAGTTTCACCGCTCATCAGACTGTCAGTGTCGAGCAAGACCATAAATTCATAGTTGTGGCCATTTCGCTCACAGAACTCATGCACGTTGCCGCCTTTGAAGCCGACATTGCTCTCTCGCCGCCGATACACCAATCGGCAGTCGGGAGGGAGTTTTTGGTACCAGACTTCGAAGGCCTGCTCCTCTGCCCCGATCACCTGCGGTAGCGAACTGTCGCTCAGGAGAAAGTAATCAAACGCATGCCCGTGACCGGTCTTGCCGAGACTCTCGATGAGCAACTCTAGATGAGCAAAGACTCGTGCCGGCTCCTCATTTCGAATCGTCATGACGACAGCGCTGCGCACCGTCATCGGACCACTGTCCTGCGCGTCCACCGCCTCCGGCATCACCTGCCTGACGGGATCGACTGTGCTGCGGAGCAGAATGAGGCCAATAACGGAGTTCCAGAACCCGATCACGATCCATGGTGCGTAGATAAGAAACGAGATGATCATCAGCAAATCGAGAATATCGAAGCCGTCGTTCGCCAGAATGCTCCCGAGCCACGCGACCAGCCCGGCCAAAGTAAGTCCAACCAAAAACGCGAAGACGAAGCGGCGCCGTCTAAGAATTGTTGCGCGCTGGGTGCTCGTCACAACCACTCTGTCGGACGATGAGACAAACTCTGCGGTCATCAATTCCCTCAATACCGGTCGCCTTGGCTTTCCGCGCCCGGGGCCCCGCGTGCTTGTCTCATTATCGACAGCAACGGTCAATAAGCCACGCACCGGCGAGTTGCGCGCCGTGGCAGAAATTGAGCTCGCCCGCGGTATTGCCCACGCATGGAACTCATGTGAGATTCTTCCTGCGTTGGCTGGAGTTGGCTCTCATGTCGCAACTGGTAGGAATTTTGATATCTTCGCCGGGCGATGTTCCGGACGAGCGGTTGCGTGCCGAATTGATCATCGAGAAGCTTACGCAGGAATATAGA
>CATPCO010000160.1 GCA_955652925.1 uncultured Xanthobacteraceae bacterium
CCCATGCTAGAGGGGGCCCCCTGCTCTTTGTAAAAGAAGCGCTGCCGGGCCAAACCCGGCCGGCTTCCAAACCTAAATTACAAATGAACCCGATCTTTCTTGCGCGTGGACAGGCCGCCTCGAGCGTCCCGATCACGTTCGTGAATAAGACCACGTGGTCGAGCGCCCGCGATGGACTTGATTCGCGCACCCGTGCTTTTGCGGACGCCTGCGGATTCGAGCCTCTCCCCGGCCGGCACCTGTTGCTGCCTTCCGCCGACGGTCACCTCGCAGGCGTTTTGTTTGGGCTCGAAGCCGATGATGATCCGAACAAGGATCTGTTTCGTCCGGGCGCGCTTTGGGGGCTGCTTCCGGCCGGAGACTACCGGTTCGCCAATGCGGCGCACGACTCCAGGCTGGCAGCGCTGGCCTTTGCGCTGGGGTCATACCGATTTGGCCGCTATCGGAAGCAGGACGACAAGGAACTCGGGCTGGAGCTGCCGGGCAACGTCGATGGACGAGAGCTTGGTCGCATTGTTGAGGGCGTCTTTCTTGCGCGCGACCTCATCAACACTCCGGCCAATGACATGGGCCCGGCCGAGCTTGAAAATGCCGCTCGCGCGCTCGCCGAGCGTCGCCGCGCCTCGGTGCGATCGATTACCGGAGATGATCTCCTCAAGGAGAATTTGCCCCTCATTCATGCGGTGGGCCGCGCGTCGACACGCGCGCCGCGGCTCATCGATCTTACCTGGGGTGAGCCGAATCATCCCAAGATCACGCTGATCGGAAAGGGAGTGTGTTTCGACACCGGCGGCCTCGACATCAAGGGCGAGGCGGGCATGCTCAACATGAAGAAGGATATGGGCGGGGCCGCCGCTATGCTGGGGCTCGCCCACATGCTCATGGATCGCGGAACAAGGATCAGGCTGCGCGTCCTCATCCCCGCCGTCGAGAATGCAATTTCCGGTGCTGCCTTCCGGCCGCGCGACATCTACCGCTCGCGCAAGGGGCTCACCGTCGAGATCGGCAACACGGATGCCGAAGGCCGCTTGATTCTCGCTGATGCCATTGCGCTCGCCGATGAGGAGCAGCCGGAATTGATCGCCGACATGGCGACATTGACCGGCGCGGCCAGGGTGGCGCTGGGGACCGAGGTGCCGCCGTTCTATACCGATGATGATGACCTTGCTGCCGAGCTTGCCCGCTGTGCCACGGGCGAGAGCGACCCGCTTTGGCGCATGCCGCTCTGGCGTCCGTACGATCAATCGCTCGATTCAAAAGTTGCCGATATCAACAACGTCTCCTCGTCAGGCATGGGCGGCTCAATCACAGCTGCCCTGTTCCTGCGCCGATTCGTGTCCCAAGCGAAGGCGTGGCTGCATTGCGACATCTACGCCTGGAACCAGACTGGCAGGCCCGGCCGGCCGGAAGGCGCGGAGTGCCAGGGAGCACGCGCCCTCTATGCGCTGTTAGTGTCACGATATGGATGAAGCGCCGGAGCCTGCATTTGATCCCCGCATCACGCCAGCACGTCCTGATCTCGCGGCAGAACATCTCCTGGGCAAAGTCAGTGCGAAGCGATTCGTGGAGGGCCGGCAATACGAAGTCGCCGATCCACAGGCACCCGTGCGGCTCGCGCCCTCTCCCGATGCAGCGCTTGCAACCGAGACGCTCAAAGGCGAGCACGTCATTGTCTATGAGATAACCGACGAAGGCTGGGCCTGGGGCCAGCTCACAACCGATGGATATGTTGGCTATATCCCGGCAAATGCTCTGCAACTCCCGGGGCCCGCATGCACGCACAAGGTCGCGGCGGTGCGCACTCTGGTTTTTCCAGGACCGTCGACCAAGGCCCCCCCGCTCGCGACGCTCTGTTTAGGTGCTCGCGTTGCAATCACGCGGATGGAAGAAGCGTGGGCGCTGACTGCGTCAGGGAGCTATATTCCCGCTCGGCATCTTGTAGCGTGCACTGCCGCAGAAGGTGATTTTGTTGCCGTGGCGGAACGCTTTGCCGGAACGCCCTATCTGTGGGGCGGGAAGACTTGTCAGGGTATCGATTGCTCGGGCCTCGTTCAGGTCGCACTCGCTGCCTGTGGTATTGCTTGCCCGCGCGACAGCGATATGCAGGAGAAAGCGCTTGGCGAGCCAATCACGCCATCGACCAGAGTCCGGCGCGGTGACCTGATATTCTGGAACGGTCATGTCGCCATCGTACGCGACGCTGCAATGCTGCTGCATGCCAGCGCTCATCATATGGCCGTCATCGTCGAACCGATCGCCGAGGCGATCGCACGTATCCGAGCCACGGGCATCGACACAAGCAGCATCCGGCGGCTTGAAATCGACCGAACAAGCGCGGCACGATAAGCCGCCCCAATGCGGGAGGAACATATGAACTCGATGCGTCTGCTGGCGCCATTGCTGCTTGCTCTGCTGGCGCCGACGTCAGCCCATGCCGCGGACAACGTGAGGATCGGCGTGATCTACCCCCTCACCGGCAACGCCGCGAGCGCCGGCGCTTCCGCCAAGGATGCGGTCGAGCTGGGGGCCGAAATCGTCAACAACGCGCACCCTGAGCTGCCCGGACTTCCGCTCGCTGCAACCGCGGGCCTGCCGAATCTCGGCGGAGCGAAAATCGCGCTCATCAGTGCGGACCATCAGGGCAACCCGCAGGTCGGCCAGAACCAGACGCTGCGGCTGATCACCCAGGAGAAGGTCGTCGCCATGCTCGGGGCCTATCATTCCTCGGTAGCGCTCGTAGCAACGGCAGTTGCCGAGCGCCAAGGCATTCC
>CATPCO010000161.1 GCA_955652925.1 uncultured Xanthobacteraceae bacterium
AATTGTGGCGCCATGGTATACCAGCTGGTATACCAGACAAAACAAACCGCTGAGACCAAGGGACGGAAATGCCCACGACGGTAACTTCAATCGGCACGCGCGCCGGCGCATCGGAAGCAACCCGCTGGGGACAGTTGATCTTCGGCATCATCTGCATGGTGATGATCGCGAACCTGCAATACGGGTGGACCCTCTTCGTCAATCCGATCGATCAGAAGCACCATTGGGGACGCGCCGCAATTCAGGTGGCCTTTACGATCTTCGTCCTCACGGAGACCTGGCTGGTTCCGCTGGAAGGCTATCTGATCGACAAGTTCGGCCCGCGCGTGATGGTCGGCGGCAGCGGTGTGCTCGTGGCCATCGCCTGGGTGATGAATTCTTTTGCCACCTCGCTTGGAATGCTCTACCTCGGCGCCGCGATCGGCGGCATCGGCGCGGGCGTAATCTACGGCGCCTCCGTCGGCAACGCCTTGAAATGGTTCCCTGACCGGCGGGGTCTTGCGACCGGCTTGACTGCGGCGGGATTTGGCGCGGGCTCGGCGCTCACGGTGGTCCCGATCGCCGGCATGATCGCGAGCAGCGGCTATGAGGCCGCATTCCTTTGGTTCGGTCTCGGGCAGGGTCTCATCGTCATCCTCTTTTCGCTGTTTCTACGCGCGCCCGCGGCCGGCGAGGTGACAGCTCCGGCAGCGCCGGCGGTCCAGCAAAGCCGGCGTGATTATGGGCCGGCGGAAGTGCTTGCGACACCTGCGTTCTGGGTGATGTACGTCATGTTCATCATGGTAGGCACCGGCGGCCTGATGGCCACCGCCCAGCTCGCGCCGATCGCGAAAGATTTCCAGATCGATGCAGTACCGGTCTCGATACTGGGGCTTACGCTCCCGGCACTAACCTTTGCCCTTTCCATCGACCGCGTGCTCAACGGCTTCACCCGGCCGTTTTTCGGCTGGGTGTCCGATCAGATCGGCCGCGAGAACACCATGTTCATTGCCTTCCTGCTTGAAGGCATCGGCATTTACGCCTTGCTCCAGTTCGCGTCCAATCCCTTCCTGTTCGTGATTTTGTCGGGGCTCGTCTTTTTCGCCTGGGGCGAAATCTATTCGCTCTTTCCTGCGACCTGCACCGACCTCTACGGGAGAAAGTTCGCCACCACGAATTACGGCATGCTGTATACGGCAAAAGGAACGGCTGCGCTTCTGGTGCCGCTTAGCAACCTGCTTTACGACGCAACGGGAAAGAGCTGGAGCGCGGTTTTCATTGTCGCAGCGATCCTCAACATCGTCGCCGCCGTGATGGCGATTACCGTGCTGCGGCCGCTGCGTATCAGGCAGATGGCGAAGCCATAACAACCCGGAGAATTCTTCTCCTGTTGTCTCGTGAGTCGATGACGGCACCCCAGTAGCGGATACGACCGTCGGCATGGGTTTCACGTCGGATCGGTGCCGCCAACACCTGCGCGCACCAACTGCGGTCAATATAAGGGCGCTTGCGAAGAACCTGCTCCTCGAAATAGCGCGACAGCCCCGCACTGCGCGTATCAATTGACCGGGTCGCCTCTGTTGGTCCTTAATCGCGGTCACTCGGTCATCCGGCCGCAGTACGCCTTTGCCGGGAGGGTCGCGCATGCGGCTTCAGGATTTTGCGCAGGTCGTGCGCAGCAAGAATGCCGGCCCGCGCCGCTTCACCCTGGACGTCATCTTTCGCAGTGATCCAGATTATCAGCGCGCAGCACAGTCGGAGGCGCTGACCGCGGAGAAGATCGCACCGCTTTACGGCGTGCCCGCCTCTGCCGTGCAGGTGATCAACTATCCGCTCGGCCGTGCCATCAAGATCGTGATCCCGCGCCGGATCATGTCCGGCGATCCTGGCGACCGCGACGTCTATGGCGCACAACAGCACACACCGCTCTTGGGGCTGGAAATATGACAGCATCCGCGCGCGTTCTCGAGCATTTCGGCAAGTCGAATTGCTCTGAGCCGATCCGCATCCTCGGTGCCTCAGGCCAACTCGGCTACGGCGTGCCGACGCCAGCTTTCGATGCCGGCCTTGAACGCGCGCCGCATCTCATTGGCTGTGACATGGGCTCGATCGATCCCGGCCCCTATTATCTCGGGAGTGGCGAGCTTGCGACCTCGCCAACGGCGACACGGCGCGATCTGCGCAAGGTGCTGCGCGGTGCACTGAAGCTGAAGATTCCGCTGGTCATCGGCTCTGCCGGATCGGCCGGCGCGAAGCCACATCTCGATCACACGCTGGCGATGGTGCGGGAGATCGCCGGCGAGGAAGGTTGGCACTTCCGCCTCGGCGTGCTGCGCGCCGACATCGACAAATCCGTGCTCAAGGCCGCCGTAGCCTCGGGCGGCGTCGTTTCGATCGACGATATGCCGGCGCTCGACGCGCAGGAGGTCGATGCCGCGTCGAACATCGTTGGACAGATGGGCATGAGCGCGTTCCAGCGGGCGCTCGCTGCCGACGTCGACGTGATCATTGCCGGCCGCGCCTGCGACACCGCAATCTTTGCTGCACTCCCTGCGATGGCCGGCTTTCCTGTGGGGCCGGCGCAGCACATGGCAAAGATCATCGAATGCGCATCACTGTGCTGCGTACCGGGTGGCCGCGATTCCATCCTGGCAACGCTCGATCACGACGGCTTCGTGCTTGAGAGCATGGCGCCCCAGCGCCGTGCCACGCCAGTTTCCGTTGCAGCGCACAGCCTCTATGAGCAGGCGGACCCTTTCACTGTGCAGGAGCCCGAGGGGCGGCTCGATCTCGGGCGCGCCACTTATGCAGCGATTGACGATCGGCGCACCCGCGTCGTTGGCGCAGTCTGGCAGGACGCCAAAGAACCCTGGGTCAAGATTGAGGGGGCGCGACCGGTAGGCGAGCGCGCGATTCTACTTTGTGGCACCGCTGAT
>CATPCO010000162.1 GCA_955652925.1 uncultured Xanthobacteraceae bacterium
GCTCGCTCGGCGTCGGAACGAACGGCGCCCGGATCGGCTTCATGTTCGTGCGATTGTCCTTCTTGACGTTGCACGGATCACAAGCCGCAACGATGTTCGTCCCCGACGTCGCACCTCCCTTCGATCGTGGGATCACGTGCTCGAATGTGAGATCCTTCGCGTGGAGGTAATTGCCGCAGTATTGGCAACGGAAGCGATCGCGGAGGAACACGTTGAATCGCGTGAACGCCACCCGCTTCGGCATCGGGATGTAATCCCGCAGCGCCACGACGGACGGCAGTCGCATCTTCGTCGATGGGCTCGATACCCACTTGTCGTACTCGGCGACCACCGAGACGTGATCCTTGAATACCGCCGTGACCGCGTCCTGCCATGACAGTAGCGAGAGCGGGAAGTAGCTGAGCGGCCGAAAGTCGGCATTCAGCACGAGAGCAGGATGCGCCTGCATGTCGACCTCCTGTTTGCTTGATGGTCGGCGCCCCGGGTTACGATCCCGGCCGTCTACAGCAGTCCGCTGCCCCGGTTTATAAGACCGAGCTGCACACCAGTGCTGACGCCGTGTTGTTGATGCGCGCGATATTCTCGTCATCGCACACAAATGGTCGGAGTGGCTGGATTTGAACCAGCGTCCCTCACGTCCCGAACGTGATGCTCTACCAGGCTGAGCCACACTCCGATGAACTGGCGCGCTGCATGGGAATCAAACCCATCTCAACCGCTCGACAGGCGGTCTGCCTCGTCAGATGCATCGCAGCGCAGTTGGTGCGTCTGGCTGGACTCGAACCAGCACTGCACGGCCTCTCAAACCGCTCCCTCTACCGGTTGGGGTACAGACGCGTGGAGGACGCCCCCGGCAACGATCCGGGACCTGACCGGTTAAGAGCCGGCCGCTCTGCCAATTAAGCTAGGCGTCCGAGGATGCCGGTGGTTACGATCCACTTGCGAACCGCTTAAAAGGCGGGTGCCTCTCCATTCGGCTTTACGCTCAGCATCCGCGATTGGTGCACCAGTCTGGAGTCGAACCAGCATCTACCGGTTATCGGCCGATTGCTCTGCCCTTGAGCTACAGGTGCATGGTGCATCCCCGAGGAATTGAACCTCGCTCTCCACCGTGTCGAGGCGGTGCTAAGCCACTCAGCTAGGGATGCGTACTCCCACAAGGACTCGAACCTTGGATCACGGCGTGTAAAGCCGCCGCTTTGGCCGCTAAGCTATGGGAGCGTGAATTTATTGGTGCCCGTGGCAGGATTCGAACCTGCACTTGACTCGCTTTGAACGAGCGGCTCTGCCAGTTGGGCTACACGGGCAGCATGTAAATGGTACGCCGAGCGAGATTCGAACTCGCACTGCTCTCGTTCTGAGCGAGATGCCTCCTGCCAATTGGGCTACCGGCGCATGGTGCTCTCTGGAGGCCTCGAACCTCCCGCCTCGCCCCCACCCTTTTATCCTCCCCCGCAAGCGGGGGAGGGTAGGGTGGGGGCAGCGCTCTGCCGGATGAGCCAAGAGAGCTGCAATTACGAAACTGGTGCCCGCTGCATCGATTCGAACGCGCATCTCTCCAGGTACAAACCGGAGGCTCTGCCAATTGAGCTAAACGGGCATGGTGCTGGCGCCCCCACCCTTTTTCCCTCCCCCGCAAGCGGCGGAGGGATAAAGGGTGGGGGCTCTGCCAGCCTTGTCATGTTCTCGCCGAAACCAGAGCCGTTGGTCGGTCCTACGGGTCGAGAGGCGCTCTTATGCTTAGGGAGCGCCGGCCTGCGCGATTGAATTCACTCCGAGCCGAAGATCCGCTCGAAGTCCTCGTCCACCCGCACCACGATGTCGCGCGCGATGTCCGCATTGGTGCTGGCAGTGTGTGCGAAGACAAACGAGCGGCGCCGCGCGCGTCGCTGCTCCCGCGGCGCCGCGCTGTCGCGACTGCGTTCGATCAGTTCGCGTTCGATCAGTTCGTCTTGGGTCTTGCGATCGCGGACCACTTGGTCCTCCTGCCTGTTTGGCGGAGGACTTGGGTCTCCGCCGGTTACGCTAGGGCTAAGCTTCGCCCTTGATTGCCCGTTATCTGATTAATGGGCATGGCCACGCACGAACGCCGCCAATCGCTCGGCCGATTAAACGGCCGCGCGGCGGCGGATGAGAGCGCGGTGGTATATGGTCTTAGCGAAAGCATCTCTTCCTCAGAGCGGTTAAACGCTTTGGAACGCCGCGCCATATAATGAGCGATTGCGACAAGTCAATGGCGAACCGACAACACTCTGTCGGTTTTTCTAACAAACGGTTAGCAATTACCAGTAGCTCTTGCGCCACTATGCCCCCTGCAACAAAGTTGCTAGGCTGGACGTGGTGACGGAGCCAGACCCATGGAATTCGGAATCCTCTTTACCTCCCACCCCAATGTCGACACCGAGCCTTATCCCCATCGTGACGTGCATGCGCGTGTGACGCGCGAGATCATGCGCGCGGACGAGCTTGGCTTCGACTATGCCTGGGTGGCGGAGCATCATTTCAGCAACGAATACGGCATCATGCCCGATGTTTTCGTTTATGCCGGATACCTCGCGGCGCTCACGCAGCGCATCAAGATCGGCACCGCCGTGGTCACGCTCCCGCTCGCAAACCCTCTGCGCGTGGCGGAGAACGCGGCCTTTGTCGACATCCTGAGCAACGGGCGTTTCGCGCTGGGGCTCGGTTCGGGCTACCGCAAATATGAGTTCGACGGCTTCGGTGCCGATTTTGAGGGCCGCCGCGAAGTTCAGGAAGAAGCCTTGCCGCTGCTAATGGATATCTTTCTGAACAAGCGCGTCAATCATCAGGGCAAGCATTTCGATTTCAAGGTGGACGGCCAATACGAGCTGTTCCCGCATTCGCTGCAACAGCCGCACCCGCCCATTTTTCTCGCGGGCGCGACCGAGCGATCCATTGCGGTCGCAGGCCGCATGGGCTTCGGCCTCATGCTTTCGACCTGGACGCCGTTCGAGGAACTGGCGCGCCAGACAGCGGCCTACCGGCGCCACCTTGAAGAGACGCCGCAGCGGCTGCGCGCCAATCCCGCGCGCGGGAATAATCGACGTCGCGCGCTGGACCTACATCGCCGAGACCGACGCGAAGGCCCGTTCCGACAGCGAGGCCGGCATCATGCGTCACCTCAAGCACTTTGCGAGCGGACACACGTCAGGCTATCTCGGAACGGTCTCACAAGGGGGGGCCACCAGCGAGCGCAATTACGACACGCTCTCCCGCGACATCATCCTGCACGGCTCGCCTGCGACCGTGATCGAGAAGATCGAGCGGTTGCGCGACATGACCGGCGCAACATCGGTGATGCTGCATTACCCCCCGTGGTACGGCGTCGAGAAGGCACTCGCTTCGCTCGATCTCTTCGCCAGCGAAGTGGCGCCGAAGCTGCGGACGAAACAGCCGGCGAGGATGCGGGCGTAAAATCCTTCCCCTTTCGGGCAGAGGGCAATCGCATATGACAAGCGTCCCGCAAACCCCGGACGGGAAGCACATCGCGGTCGCGAAGCTTGGTAGGGGCGGGTTCTAAACCCGCCCCTACAAGAACCACCAGCGTAGTGCCGCTTTGCGGCCTCGGTTCGGGGTACGGCTTGCTCACATGCGATTGCCCTGCCCTTCGGGGGGTGTTGCGGGGAGAGGTATAGCACGGCGCGCGGCCAGAGATGAGCGCAACGCGGATTGACGGGCGCTTCGATGAGAATCGTAGGGTGGGCAAAGGCGCGCTCTTGCGCGCCGTGCCCACCATCACAGAACGACCGCGTGGGCACGGCGCGCGGGGTCGAGCTTCTATCCACTATGCAAATCATCTTGCGCGCGCCTTTGCCCACCCTACCAGTGCAACAAAAAGTTA
>CATPCO010000163.1 GCA_955652925.1 uncultured Xanthobacteraceae bacterium
GCGACCGGGTGACTTGCAAGTCTTCATCCCGCAAGGATTTGGACTGGGCGCACCGGCCATCATCACGCCGTATGGCGGACCTCCCCAGCAGAGCTATTACGGCTTCCATGCGGCGCAGGCCCATCCTTTCCTCAATGGACCCCTGACCGAGTCGTCGGGCGGGACCTTGTATTTCGATGACAACGTCTCGCTTCAAACATTGCAGGAAACCTTGGGTCTGATGGGTGTTTACCAGACGCTGGACTATGTCGCGTTCGGCAAGAGCAGCAGCGATCCAATTGGAAAACGTTATCTCGACCAGATCCGACTGGTTACGCACTCCGCCCTCGCCTCGATATTCGGCGCGACGAACTCGCAGCCTCCACCGCAACAGACATTGCATGTTCCGGAGGCAGTTTACGCTTTCATCACCGCGCAAAGGTCAAAGTGGAATGACGGCTATGCGTTCAGCTCGAAATTGGCAGGCACAGCCGGTGGAGACGGGGACTGGGCGAAGGAGTCGCTTGCGTTCGGATTTCACGTTGAAAACACGTATTGGGGCATTTACCGGGTTTGGAGCCGCTCCTGGCTCGTGACCAAGTGACGCCAAGAAAGGGGCCTATCTCATGCTGGCCGGGTGCAGGCGTGTGCACTGCGGACCCGCGCACAACCGGAGGGTCGCTTGATGTGGGCCAGAATATCGCAGCGCATGCTGGTGATCGCCGCATTATCCTCTCTTGGATCGATGTGCGTCGCCGGTCATGCGCGTGCTCAGCTGATTGATTTCAGCAAGATCGATGCCTTCGAATCTCTCAGCACAGGGACACAATCCGGGGCATCCCCGCCGAAAACGATAGTCGACGATGGCAACCGGCACATCGTGCTGTTCACGGTCCTCGAAGCCAATGCAGATGCCAAAGTCTATTGGCGGGCATTCGATGGCGATCCGCCAGATCGCATAACGGTCTTATCCGGACCAGGGGTTCAGGCCTTTCAAACCGCGGGCGAGTTCAGGCTTGAAACCCTCGGCGATGAAAGCCGTAGCGTGAAATATGCATACATGCTGTTCCGCCTGAAGAAACAATAGTTTTCGCGTGGCCGCGGGTAGCACACGTCGCGAAAGGACTCGGATGCTGATGAACAGGCTGCATATGCGAGCGCAGACACTTGCTGCGTTATGCGTCTTGGTGCCGGTTATTGTTGCCGGCGGTGACCACGCGCGCGCGCAGGGCAAGATCGAGGTGGATTATGCAATCTCTTTCGCGCGCATTCCGATCGGCAGCGCACAGCTGGCCGCGGATATTGGAGATGAGGAGTACAAGATCACGCTCAGGGGCCGCGCTGCCGGTGTCGCGCGCGTGCTTGCGAGCGGCGAAGGCGAGTTTCTTACCGACGGAACAGTAAGAGCAGGCGAGCTTGTGCCGGCAAATTTCAGCTCGAACATCAATTCTGGAAAAGAGAGATTGAGCATCAAGATGGTGCTTGCCGACGGAAACGTGACCGAGCTCGTCGCCTCCCCGATGGGAGAAGGCCGCGTTCCGACCAGTGACACCGATCGCCGGGGAATCGTTGATCCGCTCACGGCGCTCTTGGTTTCCGCCGGGCCGAGCGGGGACGGCATGGGCGAGAGGGTTTGCGCTCGCAGGCTGCCGGTCTTCGACGGTCACCGGCGCTACGACCTCAAGCTTTCCTTCAAGCGCGAAGACAAGATCAAGATGGAGAAGGGATACACGGGGCCGGTGGTGGTGTGCGCGTTGGAATATCAGCCCATCTCCGGTCATTACCCCTCCGAGCCGCTGGTCAAATTTCTTTCCTCGGGGCGCGAGATGGAAGTGGCCCTTGCGCCGGCGGACGGGACGCATTTTCTCGCGCCCGTGCGCCTGTCGGTTTCCGGCGCGCTTGCGAATCTTGTCATTCAAGCCACGAGGTTCGAAGCGACGAGTCCCGCGCCAGCCGGTGAAGGCAAGCCCGAACCATCACCACAGTGAGCAAGGCGGTCACGGCCGCGAAACAGACGAAAGCCCCGCTTCGAGTGCGGCGTAGAGAGCGTTCGTTCGGGAGAAGACGTACTCGAGCTCCACGACCGCGACGTGGTCGGCGCCCTTTTCACGCAACAAGCTCGCAAGCGCGTGAACATGCCTGGGCGGGCAATGCAGGGTGAGCATGCCTGAGGAGGTCGGGCCCCCGAACGGAGCCTCGACCTCGAAGCGCTGTTTGGCCTCGGCAAGGAGCGCGTCATCACAGCGCGCAAAACGCGTGCGTACCTCGTGAAACGCGTTTGCACTTTTCCGGGCGGCAATCCGATCGAGCACCCCGCGTGCGATGTCGCGCTCGGCGCTGCCCCACTGGGCCGCACGCGCAGCCACCAGATTGGCCTGGGAGCGCAGAATAACGCCGTCCTCGATCATTTTGAGCCCGTTGGCGGCAAGTGTCGCCCCGGTCGTGGTGATGTCGACAATGAGCTCGGCAATGCCCGCCGCCGGGGCGGCCTCCGTGGCACCGGCACTTTCCACAATCCGGTAGTCCGCGATTCCATGGACGGAGAAAAAATTACGCGTGAGATTGATGTATTTGGTCGCCACTCGCATCTTGCGCTCATGCTTGATGCGAAATGCCGTCGCGACATCATCAAGGTCGGCCATGCTGCGCACATCGATCCACGCCTGCGGCACCGCCACGACGACGTTTGCGTGGCCGAAGCCTAGTCCATCGATGAAGATGATCTGCTCCTCGGCATCGGCGATCTGCTCGCGCACGAGGTCTTCGCCGGTGAGGCCGAAATGCACGGAGCCCTGCGCGAGCAGATCGACGATTTCGGAGGCGGAATGATAGGCCACTCCGACCGCGGGAAGACCGGCGATCCCTCCGCGATAGTCGCGCGCACCGCGCGGTTTTATCAGATCGAATCCCGCCCGCGCGAAGAAGGTCTCTGCATTCTCCTGCAGGCGGCCTTTGGAGGGGACCGCAATGGTAAAGGGCTGGCTCATGACTAGCCTTGCAACTGCGCGAGCCGCTCGATCCAGACCGAAAAGCCTACCGCGGGAATCGGCGTTGCGCTTCCCAGCCGTGTGAGAAGCGCGTCATAGCGACCGCCGGCAACGAGCTGGCCTGCCACGCGCGCACGCGGATCGTGCAACTCGAATACCAGCCCGGTGTAATAATCGAGACCGCGACCAAATGCGGTGGAAAAGTGAATTCTGCGAACGTCGATGCCGCGCGCGGCCAGGAAGCCGGTGCGGCTCTCCAAGAGATCGAGTGCCGGGTCGAGCGCGACATTGGCATCGCGCGCAAAAGCGCGCAGCTCCGCTGCCGCATCATCCGGCTCGCCGGCCACGGCGAGGAACCGTTCGATGAGGGCCCGGGTCTCGCCCGGCAAAGTGGCGGACGCGCCGAGCGCTGCCTGGTCGAGAAAACGGTCGGCGATCTCGCCGACGGAGCGGCCTCCCACGGCCGCAATGCCGGCAATCGAGAGAAGATCGGTGACGAGTGCATGCGCAGCCCTGGGATCAGAGCCTGCGAGGGCGCTGAGCACTCCCTGATATTCAGCCTGCGCCTGAATGGCGCCAATCGAAAGTCGATCGAGGTCCTGCGCGAGGGAAGACTTATGATTGAAGTCCTTGATCAGGCGCCGCTTCCAGGCAGGCGCAAGCTTGAGCGCCGCGACCAGCGCCGAAAACAGCCCTAGATCTCCCATTCGAATGATCGGTTCAGACAAACCGAAATGAGCGGCAGCTTCGAGACCAAGTGCCAGCATTTCGGCGTCGGCTGCCGCAGTGTCCATGCGACCGAAAGACTCAATGCCCGCCTGCCAGAACTCGCTCGCCCCGCCGGTCTCGGCGCGCGGCTGCCGGAACACGGGACCGAGATAGCAGTAGCCCTGCGGGCGGCCGGCCCCGCCCGAGGCGAGGTACTCGCGCGAAACCGGGATTGTCAGATCGGGGCGCAGGCACAATTCACGGCCTTGCGCGTCCGTGGTGAGATACATCCGTTTGCGGATGTCCTCGCCCGAAAGGTCGAGAAATGGACCGGCCGGCTGCAGAATGGAGGGCGCGACGCGCAGGTAGCCTGCGCGCTCGAATGAGGCGAGCAACGTATCGTTTCGAGGAGCAGGAGCAACGCTCATCGCAGCGATCCTCGCATGCGACCCAGCAGGGCATGACGATTTGAATGAATGCCGCAGCGTCGGGCGTTTAGCACGGTCGTTCGCCGATTTCGACGCCAAACCGCCGGCGCGCTTAACGCCGGCTCTCCGGCCGGGACGTTAAACGTATCATCGCCAATCGCCGAGTACTGCTCCAACGAGCGCGAGCGCCGCAACCGCAGCTGTATCCGCCCGCAGGATGCGAGGCCCGAGCGCAAGCCGCACGGTGTTGGGCAGTCTCGCGAGCGCGGTGCGTTCCTCGGGGGCAAACCCTCCCTCGGGGCCAATCAGGACGGCGAGGGAAGGTGCGTCCGTAGCGTGCGCCGAACGCGCCTGGGCAAGCGTCGCGACAGGGTCCCGCACCGGTGCGTCCTCATCACAGAAGACCAGGAGGCGCGACGGCTCCCAGGCGGCAATCGCTCGATAGATCGTGAGCGGGGCGCAGATTTCGGGAAGCGTCAGGATGCCGCACTGCTGGGCGGCCTCGATTGCGTTCGCCCGTATCCGGTCGAGGTTGACCCGCGTGACCTGGACGTGCTGGGTCAGGACCGGTTGCAGACGGGATGCCCCCATCTCCACCGCCTTCTGGACGATGTAATCGAGGCGGGCGTGCTTGAGCGGGGCAAATAGAAAGTGAAGGTCGGGCGCAGGCTCTTGCAAGCGAGTACGCGTTTTCACCGCGAGCATGCGGGTACGTTTTCCTGCGGCTGTGAGAAATGCTTGCCATTCCCCGTCGCGGTTATTGAAGACCAGAACGATGTTGCCGGGCTTGAGCCGCAGAACGTTAATTAAGTGATTGGCCTGCGTCGCATCGAGCGACAATGTTGCCCCATCATAAAGCGGGGCATCGACATAGATTCGGGGGCTGCGGAAATCGTAGCTCGGCATGGCCGGCCCGGCTGGCTGAAGGGTCCAGCCATCACCGAGCGAGCGGAGAAATCAAGTGCAAGTTCGGCCGGCATGTAAAACCGGCCTTAAACCGGCCTCAGGACTGCAATAGTTTTGGTTTGCCCCAGTATTTGCCGTGTTATCGCCGGATTCAAAGGGCTGTTAATATGTTGGTTACACGATCGGGTAGGACCGAATCATGGGCCGGGGGGAGATGATGACGCTCAGCCGGGTTCTGCGGGTCGCGTTCGTTCTGGCTGTTTTGCCGCTCGGGGCCGCACGCGCACAGTTCGGCGGTATGCCAGGCATGCCGGGAGCGCCTGGAATGCCGGGAGCGCCGGATATGTCCGCGCCAGGGATGCCGGGAATGCCCGACCGAGGGGGCATGCCGGGGGGATTTGGGGCGGCACCTCAAGGACCGCCGCCGGCTTGCCAGAAGATCATGGTCTATCGGGATGAAACGGCCAAAGCTGGCCAGGCTTTGCAAGCGGCGGGGAAGAAAAAACCTGGTCCCGAAGAGCTTTGCAAGCTGTTCAAAGTATTCATGGCGGCCGAAACGAAATTCATGAAAGGGCTCGAAGAGAACAGCGCGACCTGTGGCGTCCCCGCGGACGTGATCAAGCAGGTCAAGCTGGGGCACAACAAAGCCTCCGAAACGGCGAAGCAAGTCTGCGACGCGGCTGCACAGGGTGCCCGTCCGGCTGGACCCAGCCTCAGCGACGCGCTCGGCACCACACCAACAATGCCGGACACGTCCAGCAAGCGTGGCGTGACATTCGACACCCTGACGGGCAGCCCACTGGTGCAATGACCGGCGGCGCGGGGCGCGTCGCCGACTCGACCGGCAACTGGGTCGACGGTCTCGCTCCTGCTTGGGCGCGCCCGTACCTCCGCTTAGCGCGTCTCGACCGGCCGATCGGCTCCTGGCTCCTCCTCATCCCATGCTGGTGGTCGACCGGGCTCGCCGCCATGCACGCCCACGCGGCGATCAATCTCTGGCACGTTTTGCTGTTTTTTATCGGTGCCTTCGCCATGCGCGGCGCGGGCTGCACCTGGAATGACATTCTCGATCGCGACCTCGACGCCCTCGTCGAGCGTACCCGGTCGCGACCAATCCCGTCGGGGCAGGTAACGGTCAAAGCCGCTGCCGCCTTCCTGGTCGCGCAGGCCTTGATTGGTCTTGCGGTGCTTATGCAGTTCAACCCGTTTACGCGTTATGTCGGGCTCGCGTCGCTGCCGATCGTCGCGATCTATCCCTGCATGAAGCGCATCACCTATTGGCCGCAGATCGTGCTGGGGCTCGCCTTCTCCTGGGGCGCGCTCATGGGCTGGCCCGGCATCTTCGGGCGGCTCGATCCGCCGGCTTTCCTGCTCTATGCCGGCGCAATCTGCTGGGTGATCGGCTACGACACGATCTATGCCCATCAGGACCGTGAGGATGACGCGCTCATTGGCGTCCACTCGACAGCCCTCCTGTTCCGGCAACACACGAAGCCGATGCTCGTCGTGTTCTACGGGCTCGCTTCCGTACTGATTGCGCTGGCGGGATGGACGGCGGGTGGGGGTGCCGTCTTTTTTGCCGGCGTCATTGCCTTCGGTGCTCATCTCGCCTGGCAAATCCGATCTCTGCGCATCGAGGATGCCGGGCATTGTCTGTTCGTCTTCAAATCCAACCGAGACGCCGGCCTTATTCTGTTTGCGGCGCTGGTAGGGGACGCACTGGTTTAGCGCTGCGCCTCACATCGCATGGCCGCGTGCCGCGCTTGCGGCTTGCGCAAGATCAGGCCAGGCGGCAGGCGCACGCACCCGCGCAGCGGCTTCCGAGGGCGGCAGCTTGATATCCCAATCGCGCGCAATAAAGCGGCTCGCGGTAACGCCGTCGGATTGGGTCGAAGCGAGCCACACGATCGGCACGGCCATGATCTGCGGATCGAGCAGAACGGGCGGTCGCGGCATGCCGGGCGGAAAGAATCCGGGTGTATCCGTCGGTCCGCCCGGCACCAATACGTTCACGGTGACACCGGTGCCATCAAGATCCTTTGCCCAGGTCGCGCAACTCGCCTCGAGCGCCGCCTTGGAAGCGCCATAGGCAGACAGCCCCGCCGCCAGCATGGTGTCGAAGCTCGTGGTCACGTTGATGATGCGTCCCCAGCCGCGCGCAACCATGCCGGGGGCGGCAAACCGCGCCATCAGAAACGCGCCGATGCAATTGGTCGCGATGATGCGCTGCCAGCCTGCAGGATCGGCCTCAAAGAATTTGACTCGCGCCTGTGGCTGCGGCGCTGCATGCGCCATGCTGATGCCCGCGCAGTTGATCAGCACGTCAAGCGATCCAAACGTCTTCTGGACGTCTGCTACGGCTTGCCGGCAGTCCTCGGCCTTGGAAACATCGGCGACGATCTTGCGCAGCCGGTCGCGAAAGACCGGCTCCCGTGCCAACTGATCAAGGCCACTGGAATCCACATCGACGCCCGCAACCGTCGCACCCGCGGCGGCAACCGCGCGCGCCATCACCCGGCCCATCCCGCTCCCAGCGCCGGTGATGAGAATGATGCGAGCCGACAGCGCCTGATCCGTCATGGCACGCAGGATGACAGCTTGCTTGCGAAGGTTCAATTGCGCGCGATGATTTCGCGCTCGCCGCGATGGACAGTCGTGGTTGCAATTGGATGGGAGCGCCGCCGCAGTACCTTCATGCCCCGGCGTGCCTTAAGCGCTCCATGGCGCGCGCGGCGCGCAGACGGGCTCCCCACGCGAACGCTGCCGACGCGCTCGAATGGCTCGCGTACGCCGCTGTCGGACTGCGGGACGAGGAGCGGCATTCCCAGTGCCCGCGCCCAGCTTCGCCATTCCGCAACAATCTCGTTACCATCCTCTGCGCGATAGAGCGTCAAAGCCAAGGCCGGATCCACGTGTTCAAGAACGACTGCAAAGCCTGCCGGGCAGACGAGCGTGGGTTTTTCTATTCGGAGCGCGATGCACCGATAGGCGGCGAGCGGCAAGTTGACCGCCATTTTGATCC
>CATPCO010000164.1 GCA_955652925.1 uncultured Xanthobacteraceae bacterium
ACTCACTACTCTCTATCTCACTATTCGCGGTAGAGACGCGATCTCGGCAATGAGCTTCTTGATAATGGCGCGGCCGAACGACTGGAAATTCTCCGCCACGAGCACGAAGGCGCCGGGACCCCCGATCACGTTATCCTGGTAGTATTTCTCGAGACCTCCGGCCGGGTTGGTGTGCTCCGCGTTCCACGGCACCGGCCGGTCGCTGAGAATGACCAGTCCATTGATGACGATGCCCTTCGCGATGGTCTCATCGCGCGCAAGCTTCACGTCGCGCCCGGCATTGTTGGTACCGTCGCCCGACACGTCGATGGTCCGGCGCGACGCTTCGTAGGGCGCATGGTCCAGCTGCTCGGTCGCAAATTCGATCCCGCCGCTGATCGAAGTGCGATCGGCGAAAGAGCGCGGCAGCTCGAGCAGCTGGTCGCCGAACTTGCGCGCCGGAGCGAGGTCGTCAATCAAGCTCCAGTCAATGACGAGCTTTTGCGCGCCGAGGCCGGACCATTCGACAAAGCACACGGCAATGCGCTGGTGCGGCCCCGATCTGATGGCATCGAGCACCTGAGGATCGGAGATCGCCGTTGCGTAGCCTTCGCGCTGGAGCAGGAACTTGGGATGGTCCACGCTACGCGACACGTCAGCCGACAACACCAGCAGCAGATCCACCTGCTCGGCGGCGCTCGCGCAGAGCCAGGCGAAGGATGCATTTGCTCCCAGCGCCAGCGCAACGCGAATGAGAGCGATGATGACTGCCCTGGATGACACTGCCTGCTCGCTCCCTGCGCGCCGAATACCCTCTTGGTGGCGCAAAATAGCGCATTTTCGTGCGCGGAGGAATGAGCCGGCCGCGGCAACCTGCTTGCCTCACTCCGGCAGGCGGGAGAGATGCCGGTGGAGGCGCAAATCATGATCAACCAGAAAGGACGCTGCTCGCCGGGAACACGATCTCGACGAGCGTTCCTTCTTTTGGTGCGCTCGTGAGTCGGAATTTCGCCCGGTTTGCCTCTGCGAGGGCTTTCGTAAGGGGAAGCCCAAGGCCCGCTCCCCCGGCTGGCGACGTCGAGAGCTGCCGGAACGGCTCGAGTGCGGTCGCCACGTCCTGCTCGGTCATTCCTATTCCGGTATCACGGACATGCAAAACGACCTCTCGATCGCCGTTCACGGCCGTCGAGATGATGATTTGTCCCCCCGCACCCGTGAACTTGAGCGAATTCGAAAGCACGTTAAGCAGGATTTGTCGAACCGTACGGGCATCCGCAACAACCCGCGGCAGCTCCGGCGGGAGTGATGTCCGGATGATGATACGCTCGCGGCTCGATTGTGGTTGCATGACCGCAACGCATTGTTGAACAAGCTCGTTGAGCGCCACGCTGCTGAAGTTCAGCTCAAGCTTGCCCGCCTCGATTTTCGAGAGGTCGAGCAGGTCATTGACAAGTGAAAGCAGGTGCTGGCCGGAAGCGTGGATATCTTTCAGATACTCGCGGTAACGGTCGTTTTCAATCCGGCCGAATTGCTCCGCCAGCATGACCTCCGAGAAGCCTATAATCGAATTGAGCGGAGTGCGGATCTCATGACTGATCTTCGCGAGAAAGTCGGACTTGGCAGCCGACGCGTTCTCTGCCCGGCGTCTCGCGCGCACGAGCTCCTGCTCGGCTTGCTTCCATTGCCTGATATCGGAAAAGGCGACGCAGAACCGGTCTGGGCGATTTGCGAGAGGAGCAATGGTCATGAACAGCGGAACCGAGCTACCCTGCCGAGTTCTGCCCATCACCTCACGCCCGCGCCTTGCGCCAGTAGCGCCACGCACGACCTCGTCAAGTTGGTCATGCGCCATGTCCGCGTTCTCCGGACTCAACAACCGGGTGAATACGATTGCTTGCAATTGATGCGGCTCATATCCGAAAAGCGCCTGCGCGTTCCGGCTTGCGAAAACGATCATGCCTTGCGCATCGATCAGCACGATTCCGTCGCCCGCCGCATCGAGGATCGCCTTCAGCTCGGTGATGTCCGGCGGTGCAGTGGGCCCTGTTCCGGCCGCGTTGTCGTCTCTGCGCGCGATCACAGCGGCGTGCGCCGGCTCGCCCTCCCAATCGATAGGGATCAACTCGCCCTCGAGCGGGATCTCCTCATCTCGTCTTATGGTGAGTCGCGGAAATTGATCCTTTCCCGCCACCGCGGCACCGAGTGGTTCAATGAACAGTTGATCGAGGCCGCCTTCCGCGCTGAATTGCTCCAGCGTGGCGTACCCAGTCAGCCGAAGAAATGGGGGGTTGGCGTAGAGAAGCTGATTGACCCGGTAGACCAGAATGCCAACTGGAAGCTGATCGAGCAGCGCATGCGGAGGCGTCCCGGCGGGCTCGGCAGGCAAGTCGACTTCCTGCTGCTGTGCAGATTCGCGCTGCGCCGCTTGCGTGTAGGGATAAGGTGGCCTCAATGCGACCTTTACCTCGCGTTCCACACCGGCGGCGGCCAAGCCCTGCGTGAGCTTGCGCGAAAGCTCGCGGAAAGCCATGTGCTCGACCGGCGTCAGGGCCGGAACAGCTGTCTCCGCGATGCTGGAGGGAAACGGTACGATGTTCTTAGCCGTGCCCGTTGACGCCACGGCTGTCCGACTCTCCTCATCGCTCGCGGCGCGACTCCTGGCCAGGGCGGTGAGCCGCGCGAGATCGCGGCAAACTCCAAACCCGCGATAACCGCGAAAGATTCGCTCGCGGTCAAAGACCGGCAGCCCGGAAAGCTCTACGCAGAGCGCCTCCTGCTCGCCATCCACAGGCCAGTTCACGGTCAGACCGCTCCAGGTGTCGCGGGTGGCAATCGCACGAGCGATTTGCCCGTCGCGATCGAGATCGAGCTCGGCCGCGATATCCTCCCACCGTCGGCCCACGGCGGCTGCCGTGCGTCCGCCTACAACGGCCAGAAATTCGTCGGAGTCGATGCTGAAACGGCCCTGCTCATTCAATTGCCAGACGAAGCGCAGCGGATGCCGCCGTACCAGAGCCTGTTGTGAGGGCGAGAACTTTTGGGCGGAAAACGATGCAGGATCGGCGTTGGCCGGATCCATGCGCGTGATCACAGGATGTTGAGATGCTGGGGCCGCATCAGCCTGCTCGGCCGTCGCGGGCACAACAGGTTTTATTTCGCCTTCGCTTTTGCCAACGGCAAAATGGGCAATCAACACGGTCGCCGATCCACTGCCCACACGATCAACCGAGCCCCGGTGATCCCCAACCACGCCGGCAGCATGGCCGTTTGCGAGCGCCGTCAGGGCAAGGTCCTGCGCACCGAGCGCCGCGAGCGAAGTTGCGCCTCCGACATGAGCGTGCGCGCTTTGCGTCGCGCACAGGAGCTGTCCGGTTGCCGAATAAGCCGCCACCGGTTTATCGCTGCCGGCGAGCAGGCGATGCACGCGCTCGCTCAGGCTCAGCGCCGGCCCTGCGCTCTCATTCGCTGCAATGAGGATTGCGGCCGTGCCGTCAGGCAGCGTGATCTGCGAGCAGGAACAGGTCAGCGCGCGGCCGAGCTCAACGCCAAATCCGCGCAGACGTTCAAGCCGTGGCGGGCCGTCTCTGGCCAAAGTGGCAGCGAGTCTCGCCACCTGGCCGGCACTGGGATGAGTGGGCTCGAATTCGCGCGAGCTGACTGCTGCGACGGACGCCGCTCCAAACATCGCGGCGCCAACGGGATTAGCCCAGACGATGCGCGTGCCGTCGGCGCTCCACAGCCAAGCAGGCAGTGGACTCGTGGCGTGCAGCGCCAGCCTCGAGTCCCGCAAGACTGAAAGCTCGGATCGCGAACCATTCATTGTCCGGTCGCGCCCCTCCATGCCGGCTCACGCGCCGATGCCGCCGGTGGTGTTACTGAATTCCTAATCTGGGTGTCCGCGCTCGTCCATGCCGGGGCGGCGGCAATTCTCCCGAAGCGCACGTAAACGTTAATCGGCGCCCGATCTTAAGAGAATAGCGGGCAGCGAGTAGCGAATAGAAAGCGATCAACCGGGCGGTCCTGTTCGCCACTCGCCATTCGCCTCGCAGGGATTGCGCGTTCGCGAACTTCAAAAATTCTCATCGCAGGATATGTTCCTGACAGAGCATGTCGGTTACAGTCGCGTCCGCCAAGGACGCAGGCATAAAGCCATGCCTAGGGACGAGCGAAAGCTTGCGGGCATTGCCAATCCGGCATGTCCACAGCCTTGCATAAACGGGAGCAGAGCCGCACCAACAGGACACCGCAGGAGGAAAATCATGGCTGGGCGCGATCAATTTGAAGTCCCCGCTGACATGAGAGCTTTCGCCGAACGAAGCGTCGACCAGGCAAAGCAGGCCTTCGACGGGTTCATTTCCGCGGCCTACCAGGCGGTCAACGCATTCGAGGGCCAGGCGGAAACCGCCCGCAAAGGCGCCAGGCAGGTTACAGAAAAGGCGATGAGTTTTGCCGAGAAAAACATCGCGAATTCATTCGAATTCGCCCAGCAGCTGGTGCAGGCCAAGGACGTGCAGGAGGTGCTTAAGCTGCAGGCTGACTTCATACGAGGTCAGATGCAGGTCCTTTCCGAGCAGGTTCGTGAGCTGGGAGAAACCGCGGGCAAGGCCGCAACTGAGGCAACGGCGCCAAAGCGCTGACCGCCCATTGTGCAGTGCAACATTTTAGTTGCAATGCACCAAGAAGGTGCTATACAGCCATTGACATTGTGGCAGCCGCCACTGTCGTCCACACTTGCCACGGGCGGAATTGGGCCTGTCCGTGTGCGTTCGCTCATCGCCCCAAGAAGGAAGACCATGTCAGAGGCCGTTGATGCCGCAGCGACCGGCAAAACCAAGTACAAGTCCACATCCGCCGGATCGGCACCGAAATTCGAAGTGCCGAATTTCGAGCTGCCAAAGATGGAAATCCCAGCCGCGTTTCGCGAGATAGCCGAGAAGGGCGTCACGCAAGCGAAGGAAACCTACGAAAAGATCAAAACGGTCGCCGAGGAGGCAACCGATTTGCTGGAGGACACCTATGCGACTGCCACAAAGGGCGTGTCGGATTATGGCCTCAAGCTGATTGAAGTTGCGCGCGAGAACACCAACTCCGCCTTCGATTTTGCGAGCCAGCTCATCACCGTGAAGTCCATTTCGGAGGCGGTGGAACTCTCAACGGCACATAGCCGTAAGCAATACGAGGCTGTCAGCGCCCAGACCAAAGAGCTTGCCTCCATTGCGCAGAAGGCCGCCCTCGACACCGTCGAGCCGGTCAAGGAGAGTTTGGGCAAGGTGTTCAAGCTCGCCTGATCACGCGGATTAATAACCTTGCGATCAGAGCAAAGGCTCGGACCCCCGGTCCGAGCCTTTGCTGTTCGACGCGCAGCCTTGTCAAACCGGCGATGTGCTCCTATAGGCCTTGCCGGCGCGCCACATGCCGTTGCCAGTGCAGCTGTAGCTCAGTTGGTTAGAGCGCTTGGCTGTGGACCAAGAGGTCGGTGGTTCGAGTCCACCCAGCTGTACCATTTTGTCGTCAAGCCGTGCGCGTAGCCACGAAGCGCGCCGCGCATTTGAGCAGATCGGCGCGAGCGCCAAAGAGATCCAAGGCTGACTGCGCTTGTGCAACCAGGCTTTCGAGCCGATGCCGGGCGGGCTCAGGACCAAGCACCGCAACCAGCGTCGCCTTGTGCGCGGCCGCATCTTTATGGGTGGCCTTGCCGACTGTCGCAGGGTCTCCTTCCAGGTCGAGAAGATCGTCTGCAATTTGAAAAGCTTCCCCGAGCGCAGAACCGTACCGGTCAAGAGCGCTCCACTGGGACTGGTCAGCCTTGCCCAGAATGGCGCCGGCGACGCAGGCGAACCGCAACAGCGCCCCGGTCTTCATGGCTTGGAGCGTTCTGATGTCCTGCTCATCCAAGCCCCGAGGTCGCGCCTCGAAGCGTCCCTCCGCGGCCAGGTCGAGCATCTGGCCGCCCACCATACCGCCCACGCCCGCCGCGCGCGCCAGAGTGCTTACCAGTCCCAAGCGAACTTCCGTGTCGGGGTGGGTGTCGGGGCGCGAAAGAATGTCGAAAGCGAACGTCAGCAGTCCATCGCCTGCCAGTATGGCTGTCGCCTCGTCAAATGCCTTGTGCGCCGTCGGACGGCCGCGCCGCAGGTCATCATTGTCCATGGCGGGCAGATCATCATGGACGAGGGAGTAGCAATGCACGCATTCCAGGGCCGCGCCTGCCATCAATGAATGGTGCCGCGCGACTCCGAATAGCGCCGCCGCCTCCACAAGGAGGAAAGGCCGCAGTCGCTTGCCACCGCCCAGCGCCGTGTAGCGCATCGCTTCGAGCAGACGAGCCGGTCGCGCCCGCTCGCCCTCCATCGGGGCCGCGGACAGCAGCCGGTCGAGCAACGCTTGCACATCCTGGGCGGTTTGACCGAGCCGGTGCTGGAACACCGCCTCTCGATTCGTACCGGTCCTGAGAGCATCAACACGGGCCATTGCAGTGACGGCGGGGTTTTCGGTCCAAGACTTTTCCTAGCTCAATTCATTGAATATGTTGAACTGTTTTTCCGGACACGGTTACAGATGCGGCGCGTTGGGGCTGCGCTGGGGGCAAACTCGAGGGCTGTTGAGGCGTGACGCTCGGCCTGCTTGCTGCCGCCGGATTGGGTCTGTGGCTGTATCTGCTTCTGGGCCGGGGAGGATTTTGGCTTTGCACCGAGCGCGACGATTGGAAGACGGTGGCACTCGCGCAGCGGCCGGGTGTGGCCGTGGTGATGCCGGCACGCAACGAGGCGGCCGGGATCGCCGCAAGTGCCCGATCGCTCGCTGCGCAGGATTACCCCTGCACGATTGTGCTGGTCGATGACGAGAGCAGCGACGGTACGGCCGAGATCGCACGCGCGGCGCTCGCAACGAATGGCGGGCACCAATTTCAAGTGGTGAAAAGTCAAAACCTGCCTCCGGGATGGACCGGGAAACTTTGGGCAATCAAACAGGGCATCGACGCCGCGATGGCGCTGCGGCCGGCACCGGAATACCTGCTTCTCACCGATGCCGACATCGTCCACCCCGCCGACTCGATTACCCGGCTGGTTGCACAAGCGCGCTCCAAAGGCCTTCTGCTCACCTCGCTGATGGTGGAGCTGCGCTGCAAGACCTTTGCCGAGCGGATAACGATTCCGGCTTTTATCTTCTTCTTCCAGATGCTGTATCCGTTCGCCTGGGTCAACAACCCCAGGAACGAGATCGCCGCCGCTGCGGGCGGCTGCATGCTGATACGCGCCGATGCTCTTTTACGCATCGGCGGCATTGCGGCTATCCGCGACGCCCTCATCGATGACTGCGCTTTGGCAAAAGCATTCAAGCGGCATGGCCCGATCTGGCTCGCCCTCAGCTCGCGTGTGCGCAGCATTCGCAGCTATGCCTCGCTCGCGGAAATCCGGGCGATGGTGGTGCGGTCAGCCTATGCGCAGTTGCGCTATTCGCCGCTGCTATTGCTGGCAACCGTCGCCGCAATGACGATTGCTTATCTGCTTCCCCCTGTCATGGCGATTTTTGGTCCGGGCGCGGCTCGTGCAATGGGAGCATTGAGCTGGAGCTTGATGGCCGTTGCGTTTCTGCCGACATTGCGGCTCTACCGGGTGTCAGCCGTGTGGAGCGTCGCTCTTCCCGCGATTGCGCTGCTGTACATGGTCTTTACGCTCGATTCGGCGTACCAATACCTGCGCGGCCGCGGCGGGAGCTGGAAGGGCCGCGTCCAAGCCAACGTGTCCAAATCGTGACCATTACGACGCTGGCAGCGCGCTCGGGCAAGGGTCATCGGGACGAAAACTTTCCCGTGGCATCCCGGCTCATTCATCCGCGGCACAGGCGAACCATTCTCGCATTTTACGAGTTCGTGCGCACCGCCGACGACATTGCGGATCACGGGACGCTTGCGCCATCCGAGAAACTTGCGCTCATCGACCAACTCGAAGCGACGTTGCTCGGCGTGAGCAACCAGGAGCCGGTTGGCATTGCGCTGCGCGCGGAGCTCTCGGAACACCGGCTGTCGCCGCGCCATGCCCAGGACCTGCTCACCGCCTTCCGGATGGATGTGACCAAGCGCCGCTACCGGGATTGGGACGACCTGATCGGATATTGCAGCTATTCCGCGATGCCGGTCGGGCGTTTCGTCCTCGACGTGCACGGGGAGAGCCGCGCCACCTGGCCCGCCAATGACGCGCTGTGCGCGGCGCTGCAGATCGTCAATCATCTGCAGGATTGCGGAACCGACTACCGCAATCTCGATCGCGCCTATATTCCGCTCGACGCGCTCGCAGCAGCCGGCACAACGGTGGAAGCGCTTGGGCAAGCGCGAGCGTCACCGGCGCTGCTCGCTTGCATCCACACGCTTGCCGGCCGGACCAAGGGGCTCCTGCGCGAGGCCAGGATCTTTCCTTCCATCATTTTCGATACCCGGCTTGGGCTGGAAGTTGCGGTCATTCAGCGATTGGCGGAGCACCTTGCAGGCCTGCTCGCCCGGCGCGACCCCCTGAGCGAGCAGGTTCATCTGGGCCCTGCCGGATTCGCATGCCGCGGCGCTCTCGCCATATTATTGGGCGTGATGCAACGGGCCGGCCGCAGGCTTGCGAGCCGCCGCCACATACAGGATGCGTGAATCTTGGCGCTGGCAGAAGTTTCGGGCACCGCGGCCGCCGAGCGTGCGTCGAGCAGCTCGTTCTACAACGCCATGCGCATTCTACCGCGTGCGCAGCGCGAGGCCATGTTCGAAATCTATGCCTTTTGCCGCCAGGTCGACGATATCGCTGATTCGAGCGAACCACGCGTTGTGCGCCGCGAGGAGCTCAACCGCTGGCGTGCCGATATTAACGAGCTCTATGCCGGAAATCCGACCTCGCGCACCGCAGGACTGGTGGGGCCTTTGCGCGATTTCGGACTGCGGCGGGAGGACTTCCATTCCATCATTGATGGGATGGAAATGGATGTGGTGAGCGACATCCGCGCGCCTGACGAGGCGACGCTGGAGGAATATTGCGACAAGGTGGCAAGTGCGGTCGGGCGACTTTCCGTACGCATCTTCGGAATGCAGGAGCAGGACGGGCTTGCGCTCGCTCACCACCTCGGACGCGCTTTGCAGCTGACGAACATTCTGCGCGACCTCGATGAGGATGCCGCTATCGGCCGACTTTACCTGCCGGCGCCGCTGTTACATTCAGCCGGGATCTGGACGACGCATCCGGCCTCGGTCCTGGCAAACCGGGCATTAGGCGAGGTTTGCGGCAGGATCGTCGCGCGTGCGCGCGAGCATTTCAGGCAAGCCGACGTCATCATGAATCGCAACCCGCGCCGCATCGTGCGCGCCCCGCGACTCATGGCGGAGGCCTACAGGACTATTCTCGACCGCCTTGTTGAGCGCGGCTGGACTGCGCCGCGCCGGCCGGTTCATCTGCCGCGCGCGCGACTGTTATGGATTCTCATGCGCCACGCTCTGGTCTGATGGCGGTTCATGTGATTGGCGCCGGCCTCGCCGGCCTTGCCGCCGCGATGCGCCTGGCCGAACGCGATGCCGGCGTCTTCGTCCACGAAGCAGCCAGCCAGGCCGGAGGGCGTTGCCGCTCCTACCACGACCCCGTCCTCGATATGGTGATCGACAACGGAAATCATCTTCTGTTGTCCGGCAATCACGCGGCACTCGCCTACCTGAGCGCCAGCGGCGCCGCGCGGCATCTGGAAGGTCCGCCACATGCCGAGTTTGCGTTCGTCGACCTTGCGGGCGGCGAGCGATGGACGCTCAGGATCAACGACGGAAAATTGCCGGCCTGGATTTTCGACAAACGGCGCCGGGTGCCTGGTACGCATATCGGCGACTATTTTTCGTTTGCGCGCTTGCTTTGGGCACGGCAGGAAAAGACGGTTTGCGAGACCGTCCCTTGCAGCGGACCGCTGTACGAGCGGCTCGCCCGGCCGCTCTGGCTGGCAGCGCTCAACACCGAGCCGAAGGAGGCGAGCGCGCAACTCGCTGGCGCGGTGATGGCGGAAACTCTGGCGCGGGGCGGAAAGGCGTGCCGGCCACTCTTCGCACGCGCCGGCCTCGCACAGGTGTTCGTGGACCCTGCGCTTGAGTGGTTGCGCAAACGCAAGGTCGCAATTGCGCTCGGGCGCCGGTTGCGGGCGCTCGAGCTCGTTGCCGACCGGGTGACAGCTCTCGAATTCACAGACGGAAAGATCGCAATCGATGCGGGCGATAGCGTCATCCTTGCCGTACCACCCATGGTGGCCCGCGACCTCGTTCCCGAGCTCGAAACTCCGGATGCATTCCGTGCCATCGTCAACGCTCATTTCCGGATCGATCCGCCAGCCACGTTCCCACCCATCATGGGCGTCGTGAACGGCACGATCGAGTGGCTCTTCGCCTTCGAGCATCGGCTATCGGTGACAATCAGCTGCGCCGACCGCCTGCTGGATGCTGCGCGCGAGAGTCTGGCCAGGCAGATCTGGGACGAGGTGGCAGCCGTCACAGGGCTTCCGCATTCGATGCCACTGTGGCAGATCGTGCGCGAGCGCCGCGCAACGTTCGCCGCCACGCCAGCCCAGAATGCGAGGCGTCCGGGCGCGCGAACGCGTTGGAGCAATCTCTTCCTCGCCGGCGATTGGACCAGGACCGGGCTGCCGGCCACGATCGAAGGCGCCGTACGGTCGGGCTATCGCGCGGCCGATCTCATCATTGCGGCCTGACCCGATGCGGCGAAACCTCCAGGAGCATCCAGTGCCATCCGCAGCAAACCTCGATCGCAGCATAGCGCGCGCCACTGCGGCGTTGCTGGCGCTGCAGAAGGAAGACGGCCACTGGGTGTTCGAGCTTGAAGCCGATGCCACGATCCCGGCGGAATACGTGCTCCTTCGCCACTACTTGGGCGAGCCCGTGGACGCCGCGCTCGAGGAGAAGATCGCCCGTTATCTGCGCCGCATTCAGGGGGATCACGGGGGCTGGCCTTTATTTCGCGACGGCGCGCTCGACGTCAGCACGAGCGTCAAGGCCTATTTCGCGTTAAAGATCATCGGTGATGGTTTCTACGCACCGCATATGCAGCGCGCCGGCGAGGCCATTCGCTCGCGCGGAGGCGCCGCGCGCGCCAACGTGTTCACGCGCATTATGCTCGCGCTGTTCGGATTCATTTCCTGGCGCGCCGTCCCGGTGCTGCCGGTCGAGATCATGCTGCTGCCGCGATGGTTTCCGTTCCACCTCGACAAAATCTCATATTGGAGCCGCACCGTCATTGTGCCGCTGATGGTCTTGCAGGCACTCAAGCCCAGCGCACGCAACACCAAGCGAGTGACGATCGACGAGCTTTTCATTGAGCCGCCGCACGAGGTCGGCGCCCCACCAAAGGCGCCCCAGCAGAAAGCCTCGTGGTTCTGGTTCTTTCGGCTCATCGATATCGTGCTGCACGCCGCCGAGCCTTATTTGCCCGCGCGCTTGCGCAAGCAAGCCATCGACCGCGCTTTGCAATGGGTGAACGAGCGCCTCAACGGCGAGGACGGCCTCGGCGCGATCTTTCCCGCCATGGCGAACAGCGTCATGATGTTCGATGCGCTCGGCTATCCCGAGGATCATCCGCAACGAGCAATCGCGCGCAAATCCATCGAGAAGCTCCTCGCGGTGCACGAGCATGAAGCCTATTGCCAGCCCTGTGTTTCTCCCATCTGGGACACCGGGTTAACCTGTCATGCCTTGCTCGAAGCCGGCGGCGAGCATGCGGCGGCGCAGGCACGCAAAGGACTCGATTGGCTTCTTCCCCGGCAGGTTCTAGACGTGCGTGGCGACTGGGCCGCGCGGCGGGGAGACCTGCGCCCAGGCGGCTGGGCGTTCCAGTATGCCAATGCGCATTATCCCGACGTTGATGATACCGCCGTCGTGGTAATGGCAATGGATCGCACCGCACCGGGCGACTTTCGCTCTTCGATCGAGCGCGCGCGCGAATGGATTACCGGCATGCAAAGCCGCAACGGCGCCTGGGGCGCCTTCGACGCGGACAACGAGTATTACTATCTCAACAACATTCCATTCGCCGATCACGGGGCCTTGCTCGATCCTCCGACCGAGGACGTGACGGCGCGTTGCGTCTCCATGCTGGTGCAACTCGGCGAAACCGCGCAGAACAGCGACCCGCTGAGGCGCGCGCTCGATTATTTGCGCGCTACCCAGATGCAGGACGGCAGCTGGTATGGCCGCTGGGGAATGAATTACATCTACGGCACCTGGTCGGTGCTGTGCGCGCTCAATGCCGCCGGGGTCGATCACGGCGCGAGCGAGTTTCGCAAAGCGGTGGCTTGGCTGGTCAGGATCCAGAATCCCGACGGCGGCTGGGGAGAAGACGGGTCGAGCTACAAGCTCGATTACCATGGTTATGAGGAAGCGCCGAGCACGGCCTCGCAGACCGCCTGGGCCTTGCTCGGACTGATGGCCGCGGGCGAGGTCGACCATCCCGCGGTCGCGCGCGGAGTGGACTACCTCTCACGTCTGCAAGACGAAAACGGTTTCTGGAACGAGCCGCGCTACACCGCGACCGGCTTCCCGCGGGTGTTTTATCTGCGCTACCACGGCTACGCCAAATTTTTCCCGCTATGGGCACTCGCGCGCTACCGCAATCTCACGGCCACCAATTCCCGCTCGGTGGCGTTCGGGATGTGACCGCCCGGCGATGAAGCTGCGTGTTCTTTCGGAACCCGATTGCCGCGCGCTCATGGGCATGCGTGCTGCAATCGACGTCCAGGCCGAGGCATTTGCGTTGCTCGCCAGTGGACGCGCGGTGGCAGGCCTGCGAACATTCGTCAGTTCGCAGGTGCCGCCCGCAGTTGCCATCTTCAATCCCTGTTTCCTTCGCAACGCCGGCGGCTATGGCATCAAAGTGATTTCGGATTTCTATGGCAACGAAACGCGCGGTCTGACGCGGATGACCGGTTTGGTTGCTCTTTTCGATGGCGAGACCGGCTATCCCCGAACCGTCATGGAGGCGGGCTATCTCACCGATCTGCGCACGGGCGCAGGCACCGCGCTCGCGGCGCGCTTCCTGGCGCGCGATGATAGTCGCGTCATGACCATCATCGGGGCAGGCCGTGTCGCGCGCAGCCAAGTCACGGCCCTCACCGAGCTGTTCGAAATCGACACCGTTCACGTGATCACGCGCAGCCGTGGCAGGGGCGAAGAGTTCGCCCGCCGCATGACGGCCCTTTGCGGCAACCGGACAAGGACGATCCATGTGGCAGAGCGCGCCGAGGCGGCGGTGCGGGCTTCCGATATCGTGGTCGCTGCCACGACCTCGGAAACACCGGTTCTCTTTGGAGAATGGCTCAAGCCGGGGACATTCGTCGCCGCCGTCGGCGCGCACAAGGCTGCGGCGCGCGAGGTGGACAGTGAAACCATACGCCGCGCATCAAAGCTCGTGATCGACAGCCGCGCCGATTGTCTCGATCACGCCGGCGATCTGATCGTGCCGCTTGCGCATGGTCTCATCGCGCGCGAGGCGATCGCAGAGATGGCGGAGCTCGCGACCGGAAGCTGCCAAGGCCGGAGTTCACACGAGGAGATCACCTACTACAAGTCGATGGGTGTACCCGTCCAGGATTTGGTCACCGCGCAGCACATTGAGCGCCGCGCCATTGCGTGCGGCGCGGGCATCGAAGTGGAATTGGGCGGCGAAGAATGATCCGGGGCAACCGGGTGCGCCGGTAGAACACCAAAGCGCATTGTAGCACATGAGCGAAGCGATATGCGGGAACCGGCCCCGATATCGCTGCGCTCATCCGGGCTACGACAAGGACGCTGCGCGGTCTCCATCCCGCGGAGCAGGTCTGCTGTCGTCGACGCCGCCGCGGGCTCCTATGGAGGCCCCTGATTGTTCACTCTACGAGAATGCTGCATTCAGCAGGTGTCCAATTCAAAAAGCCCATTACCAACAACACATCTGACGCTAGCACGGTGATACGAGTCAAGAGTTAGCCTGACTCGCCTCGCCTGTAGCGAAGGAGAGGTTCCATCATGGTTGCGTTTGTACTCACGACAATCGGATTCGCTGGAGCAATGAGCATCCCGGTCTTCCTAACCGCAATTGCTGAAAGCGCCGCATCCAAGATCCAGCCCCCGTCCTTGCGGTCTCACCGACACTTGGACCGCGCGTTGAGGTTGCTTGATGGCGACCAGCTCGCTTCAAGCCGAAGCGTCGCTTAGGCCTGTTCGACTTTGTTTCGCTGCGCCTGAACCCGACTCTGTCGGTCAACTCGATCACGTAGCTCGGCCATGGGAGTCACAAGAACACGCTGCAGATGAGCGCCAACCATCTCCACGAAAACGGTCGCCTTGGTGGGGACCAGTCCTCGATGGGCGTAAATAGCGCAAATGGGCCTTCGCAACGTGGTATGCTCTGACAGAAGCTCGATCAGCCGCCCTTCCGCAAGCGCATCAGCCGCCAGGAAGCGAGGAAATACTACAACGCCCTGACCAGCTTCGGCGGCATTCAACAGAACCAATGGGCTGTTCGTCATGAGATTGCCTTTCACCGCAATTTCATGAGGAGAATCAAAAATTGGCCATCTGTCTCCGTATCCGGAGTCGGTGTAGAGAATGCAGTTGTGTCCAACCAAATCCGCGGGCGTGTTTGGTCGCGGCCGACTCATAAAGTAATTTGGAGAAGCACAAACTACAAAGTCGTAGTCGGCAAGTTTGCGAACGATAAGGCTGCCGTTATCAGGCATGCTGTGACGAATTGAAACGTCGAATTGCTCTTCCACGAAATCAACATGACGGCCGGTCGCGATCAATCTTACGGAGACCTCCGGGAATTGCGCCGTGTAATCGGCAATTACCGGCGTGATCAGGGGAGCTAGAATCACAGACGTATTTAGGCGTAAGACGCCACGCGGCTTGGCCTGCATTGACTCCACCAAACTTTCGGCCTGGTCCAAGCGGTTAAGAACGTCCACGCAGTATTTATAGTAAGCCTCGCCTACTTCGGTCGGCTTTACGTGGCGCGTATTCCTGTTCAACAATCGTGCCCCGAGCCGCTGCTCAAGAGCCTTGATGTGAGCTGTCACGAGACTCGGTGCGACTGCCAAATCGCGCGCGGCCGCTGCAAAGCCACCAAGCTCAACGACCCGAACGAAGCTCGTGATTTGATCGAACTTATCCATGCTCGCCTCCGCCATTGGCAGCCATAAAAGCACCGGCGCCGTTTAGCTGGCATGCGAAGAGTCATAGAGTACCGGCTCTACGCGCTTCAACCCGACCCAGTTTGGGACCCGATCAAACGGTCCAGCGTTATAGGAAAGTGGCGCACGCGAAGCCCGGTGGCGTGCCACACGGCATTCGCGACCGCGCCCGCCGTGCCGGTGATCCCGATCTCGCCCACGCCCTTGATGCCAAGCGCGTTGACGTGCGGATCGTGCTCCTCGACCAGGATCGCTTCGAGCGACGGCACGTCCGCATTCACGGGAATGTGGTACTCGGCCAAATTGGCGTTCATCGGACGGCCGGATCGCGGATCCATCATGGCCTGCTCATGCAGCGCGAACGATATGCCCCAAATCATTCCGCCACAGAGCTGGCTGCGCACCATGCGCGGATTGATGATACGTCCCGCGGCGAAGGCGCCGATCACGCGCGTGGCGCGAATCTGCCCGAGATCGGGATCGACCCTGACCTCCGCAAATACCGCGCCGTGCGCGTACATCGCATAGCTCGATTGGGCGACCCCGTCGGCCGCGCTCGTCCCATGACCTTCAATCTGCGCGAGGCCGGCGCGACCGAGGATATCGGCGTAGCTCTCACTGCGGCTTTCGTCGTCGCGACGGAAAAGGCGGCCGCCGCGCGCGATGACGCCGGCATTGCCGGCGCCGAACAGCGGCGAGCGATGGTCGTTGGTCGCGAGCTCGGCGAGCCGGCCGATGACATCGGCACCGGCATTGTGGATCGCCATGCCCGCGGTGGCGGTGTGGGACGAGCCGCCGGCAATGCCGGCGTCCGGAAGATCAGAGCTGCCGGAGCGGAACTCGAGCCGATCGAGGTCAAGCCCGAGCGCATCCGCGGCGATCTGCGCCAGCGCCGTGCCGGCGCCCTGGCCCATATCGTGCGCGCCGGTTTCCATGACGCCGCTGCCGTCCCGGCGCACCACCGCCTTAGCATGACCCGCAAACATGAGCGCGGGAAAGACTGCCGTGCCGACACCCCAGCCGACGAGCAATCCATCGCGGTCGCGCATCTGGCGCGGCGCGAGCGGGCGACCTTCCCAGCCGAACCGTTCGGCGCCTTGCCGGTAGCATTCGCGCAAAGCCTTTGAGGAAAACGGCTTGCCGGAAATCGGCTCGACCTCGGCATAGTTCTTGAGCCGAAAGGCTAGAGGATCCACGCCGCAGGCTTGCGCCATTTCGTCGATCGCGCTTTCAAGCGCGATCGAGCCTGTCGCCTCGCCGGGCGCGCGCATGAACATCGGCGTGCCGACGTCGTTCCGGACGGCTTCATGCGAGGTCGCGATGGCGGCGCTCGCATAAAGCGCATGGGAAATACCGGAGGCCGGCTCGAAGAAATCGTCGAAAGTGCTCGACATCGTCTTGGTGCGATGATCGAGCGCGATCAACTTGCCGTCTTGGTTGGTGCCGAGACGCAAGGTCTGCTGCGTCGGCGCCCGGTGCCCGACCGGGCCGAACATCTGTTCGCGACTCAGCACGAGCTTGACCGGCTTGCCAACCGCGCGGGCGGCGATGGCGCCCAGGACCTGTGGTCCGGTGATAAAGCCTTTGCAGCCGAAGCCGCCGCCGAGAAACGGACTGCGGATGTGAATGTTGTCAGGCGATATTCCGAACAGGCTGGCCAGACGTCCTTGCGCCAGCGCGAGACCTTGGCTCGGCGTATCGATCGAAAGCATATCGCCGTCCCACACGGCCACGATCGCATGCGGCTCCATGGGATTGTGATATTGGGCTGGGGTTTCGTAGCTCACCGCAATTTTCTTGCTGGCCGAGGTGAGCCCGGCTTCAATGTCGCCGCGATGCACTTCCGCCGGAAAACCGGGACCGACGGCCGGCGGCACGAAGCTTGCGGTCGCATCGAGCCCGATCTGCGCGGGCTCGATCTCGTAGCGCGGCACAAGCAGCGCGGCGCCTTGCGTCGCGGCCTCGAGCGTTTCCGCAATAACCATGGCGATCGGCTGGTTGGCGTAACGGACGCGGTCGCTTTGCAAGAGATCGAGCCGAAACGTGAAAAGATCCGATCTTTCATCCGGATCCTGCGCCAGCGCCGGCCTGTTCGCGGGCGTGATCACCTCGACCACGCCCGGATAAGCTTTCGCCGCTGCGACATCGAGGAAGGCGACCCGGCCGCGCGCGATGCTGCTCACCGCAAGCACTGCGTAGAGCATGCCGGGGGGATGCTGGTCGGCGGCATACCTGGCGCCACCAGTCACTTTAAGCACGCCATCGCGGCGCGTGAGCGGCTGACCGATGCTCGACCCGTGCCGCACGTGGGCGGGCGTTTGTGAGAGCGTAATGTCAGGCATGGGCGAGAACTCCGGAGACGGCGGCGAAGGGGGAACCAGGCAGCGCCGGCACTCGCTTGGGCGTGCCGGCGGCAGCCAGCGCCAGCGCCCGCACCACGATCCGTCGCGCGAGCTCGATCTTGAATTCGTTCTCGCCGGATGGCTGTGCGTGTGCGAGCGCGGCCTCCGCCGCGCGGCGGAAGCTTTCGGCCTCAGGTGCCGCGGCGACGAGCAGCTTTTCGGCCTCGCGTGCGCGCCAGGGTTTTGCGGCGACTCCGCCAAGCGCAATGCGCGCCTCCGCGATCTTGCCGCCTGCAATGCTCAGACATGCCGCGGCGGAAACGACGGCGAAAGCGTAGGAGGTTCGTTCGCGCACTTTCAGATAGCGCGCATGACTGCTGAAATTGCGTGCGTGTGCGGGCAGCCTTAGCGCCACAATCAGATCGCCGGGCGCAAGCACGGTTTCCCTTTCCGGCGTGTCGCCCGGGAGCCGGTGCAGATCTTCGAGCCTCACCTCGCGCGGGCCGCTCTTTCCCTCGATCTCCACCACGGCGTCGAGCGCGACCAGCGGCACGCAGAAGTCGGACGGATGGGTCGCGATGCAGGCGTCGCTCCAGCCGAGAACGGCATGCAGGCGGTTTTCGCCGCCGCGCGCGTCGCAGCCTGAGCCGGGCTCGCGCCGATTACAGGCGCAGGCCACGTCATAAAAG
>CATPCO010000165.1 GCA_955652925.1 uncultured Xanthobacteraceae bacterium
ACCTCCTGACGCGATTTCGTGCCTTGGCGCTTTTCGGACGCCGGCCAACCGAGCGTGTGGTGAGGTCAGCGCTGCCGGCGTCCGAAAACCTGCACATCAGGAGACATATGCAGTGCAGCAAAGACGGCCGGTATTTGATCGCCTGCTCAGCGGCGACGATAAGAGCTGTCGGGACGGTTAAGTGCAGCAAGGTGGCCGTCTTGAGGTTTATCACCAACTGGAACTTTACAGGCGCTTGAACGGGTAGGTCACTCGGTTTCTCTCCCTAAGAATGCGATCAGCATAGTGCAAAGGCGCACCGAAAAAATGAGAGACCCCGGAAGTAACGGTTCAAGGCGGTAACAGCGTCCGGCCAACTCGAAAGCCAAGGACGTTATTCCGGTCCGCGGGGGTGAACCCGCCGCGGAGTGCGGAGCGGAGGAGGTCCGGGCTGACGTACCAGGAACCGCCGCGAACAACCCGCTCATTGCAATCTCCGCTGGTCCACGCCGAACCATCGTTGGGTGCCCCACTGTAATTGCGGTGATAGCAATCCTCCACCCACTGCCACACATTGCCGGCCATATCGTAGAGACCGAAAGCATTGGGCTTGAACGATCCAATCGGCGAGGTTCGCCCGTTTTTTTCCTGGTTATCGCCGCAGCCCCTACAGTTGGCGTTGTTACTGCCGATCTTGTCGCCCCAGTAATAGGCTGTCGTACTGCCCGCGCGAGCCGCATATTCCCATTCTGCCTCGGACGGCAGCCGGTATGCCTTGCCGGTCATCCTGGAGAGCCACGCCACATACGCTTGGGCGTCGTCCCAGCCGACATTGATGACGGGTCGCGTGCCGCGTCCCCACGCCAAGTCGTGGGCTCGGCCCTCTTGCGGGCAGCCGCCAACCGAAACGCACGCGTCCCAATCAGCGAACGTCACGTCGAACTTAGATACTGCAAAGGCCTTTGCGATCGTGACCGCATGCCGTGGCTCCTCATCATCAAGGCGGTCGTGTTCCGTTGATCCCATGCTGAAGCTGCCTGCCGGGACGACGATCATTTCGGGGCAGTCCTTGGCGCATTCACGGAAGCTCGCCAGCGGTTTTAGCACTCGCTCGACCTCGGGCTTGAGCGCGTACGGATCGAAATTCGCTATCCTGTAGGGTCGCATGGCCGAGTACCAGTTAATCTGCTCTTTCAGATAAGCTTGATTGATCCAGCCGACGAGGCCGAGAATGATGCCGAGCAACAGGGTGAACATCGAAACGGTCACCAGCCACCGAAGGCGCTGTGCGGCGCGTGTGCCACGGCGGCTTTCAGCGACAAATGCTTGAATTTCCTTGGTGGGCTCCGGCGCGCCGCGCGGGCGCGACACGATCCAGTGCTCAGCTACCTCCAACATCGGTGTTTGCAACAGTAATCCACTAGGGCGACCAGCCGCAGACCAGCGGCGTTCGGCTTCCCCATACTGGGTGTGCTCTCTGATCCAACCGATGTCGGTCTGTAACGCACCGGCCAGCTGATCGGCACTCGTCTCGAAGCGGGTCGGATCATCGAAGAAAATAAAATTCAGTTTTGCGAGTTCTTCGGGAGCGGATTCGGCCTCCAAGAGGCGAAACAAAACGGGAGCGAAACGCTTGTTGAGGGACGCTGCATATCCGACCTCTTTGAGAGCAACGCTGTTCGGCCGCACGGCATCCGGGCTGAGCACAAAGACGACGGTGTCGGCGCGTCCAATCAGTGCCTCGATCCTCTTCCACCACTCCTCAAAAGCGTAGATGTCTGTGCGGTCGATCAGCGGGTCGAAGCCGCGTGCCTTGAGAGCAGCCTCAAGGCGATCCGCGAAGGCCATGTCCTTTCGACTGTAGGAGATGAAAACCTTGGCCCTGGATTGGTTGGCCTCCGGGGCAACGGCATCGGCCATCGGCATGCTCCTCGCGGGGACTAATTTTCGGGGCGTGGCGACAGGGGCGTCAAGCGCTTGGTCAATCCACCAGGATGAGGCGTCCAAGCCATCTGCCGCATGGATAGAATTTTATGTTGCGGAACACAGCACGTCAGGCTCGTGCACCACAGCAAAACCGACCACCTCTCGTCCGGAGTGGGTCAATAGTTTGCATTACCGCACCGCAACATTGCCGGCCGGTTCTCCTCAATTAGCAGACATTACGTACGGCAAACGATCCAGAAACGAGGCTTTACTCGATCACCTGGTCAGCGCGCAAAAGAAACGACTCCGGAATTTCCAGCCCGATCGCCTTGGCAGTCTTGAGATTGATGATCAACTGGTATTTGGAAGCCTGCTCCACGGGCAGGTCGGCTGGTTTGGCACCTTTCAGGATTTTGTCGATGTAGGTAGCCGCGCGCCGAACCAGGTCATCGAGGTCCGGCGCGTAGCTCATGAGACCGCCGGCTTCCACATTGTCCCTTGTGCCGAACATCCCCGGCAACTGGTGGTTCAGTGCGATTTCTGCGAGGCGCGCCCGGTGGGAAACGGTGAGCGCCTCCGCCGGGACGAAAAACCCGCCGACACGTTCCCGCGCCATCGTCGCGAACGCCCCATCAAAATCCTCGACGGTTCGCACCGGTGTCATGAGAAGCCGGACCCCGAGCTTGTCGCCGGCAGCCTCAAGGGCCTGCAAGGCAGGACGGTGCGAGGGCGCCGTGGGATTGAAGAGCACGCCGATCCGCGTCGAGTGCGGCACCGCTTCCTTGAATATCTCCAAGCATTTTGCAACGAGGTCGGTGAGAATGACCGTCAGTCCCGTGCTGTTGCCGCCGGGCCGCGCCAGGCTCGCCACGTGCCCGAGGCCGACGGGGTCGGCGTGGTTGGCGAACACGATGGGGATCGTCTTGGTTGCCTGTCGGGCGGCGTCCGTCTCGGACGAAGACGGCGCGAAGATGACGTCGACATTCATACGGACCAGCTCGTCCGCCAGCTCAGACCGCTGGTCGACCGTTTCCGCCCACCGGAACTCAATCAAAATGTTCTTGCCTTCGACATAGCCGAGTTGGCGCAAGCCTGCCCGCAGCGCCTCGACCCGGTCAGCGTAAGCAGAGGCGGGACCAAAACGCAGAAACCCAATCCGAGGGATTTTCGCCGCCTGCTGCGCGCTCGTGCCCGCCGGCCATGCTACCACCGCACTACCGAGAAGCGTAATGAACTCGCGCCGTCGCATGAATTGCCCTCGGAGAAGGCCGACAATGTAGCACATTATAGGACGGCGGAAGCGCTGTGCATCGCAGCTGCCTATGTCGGTTCAGGGTCGATGCTGTTGAAAAAGTCCCAAATTGCCGGGTGCTAATTTTCCCGCCGCAAGACAATCCGACCCACGATCGTCGATCGATATAGCCTCAATCACGTTAGCGAGGTCGCCCGTGAGTTTATCGTCAGGCGATGAGGTCCCCCACATCTTTACACGAAACTCGCGCCTACGGTCCGGAGAATTTTTGATCACTAGTGCAAAAAGACTTTTTCAACAGCATCGGTCAAACTGCGACTACCCGTCGGTGACCCCTATGTCAGCTTCCACCAGCAGCGGACATGTCTGCGCATTGGTTGTGGTCCGAGTCGTGCCAACCGACCAAATGCAGCGCCGCAGAACACTTTGCTCTTCGACCAAGTCGTCGCGCACCTAAGCGGGCTGGTGATAAAGACACATGTCGCTCTCGCAATGGCATTGCGGGCGATGTCATAAATTTCGAACGCATCGTTCCCGGCCGATATGAGCGCACAGAGGTATTGCCGATCCGCCTTTGGCAGCGGATCAAGACGACCCCACCTTCCGCACCGCCGCCGCCCCGGAAATGCGCTAACGGAAGCCGCCGTCAGGCGGCAACCTTCGCTCCAACCACGCCCTCTGCAACGCGCGCCATGATCGCGGCCGCATTACGATGGAGGATCGCCTCTCGCGCCTCTGCCCCGATCTCGGCCTCCTCCAGCGCCTTTCGCGTCCAGTCTACGCCGAACGCACTGCCGTCCGTGCCGCACACGATCCGTTCGGCCCCGTATAGCCGCACCGCCGCCTCGATCGCCCGCGGCCCGAAGGAGTTGCAGTCGACATACACCGCGGCGGCCCGGCGAAACCGGGTGGAAGGCAGCTCTTCATCGGGCGTGTCGAGCAGGCAGCGATGATCCATCCGCTCGACCTCATAGGGGATGTTGCCACCCAGATTATGCACCACGACGGTCGCATCGGGGTAATCCGCCAGAAGATCAGTCAGGCACAACGTTACCATCACCGACGACAGACTTGCCTGCATATCCAGCGTGCCGTTGCGTCGCCGAGCGTTGTCTGTCCCGCCGGCGACTTTGGGGAACGCGTCGCCCGGCCGCGGTCCGTGATGAATGAAAACTACCGCCTTATGGCGATTGGCTACCGCCAGCAGCGGCCACGCCGCCTCGGCGTCATCGCGCGTCAAGAACAAGTTTCCGGGCAACTGCGCCCCGATCACCCCCGGCAGCCCCAACACGCGCTCGAACTCCGCTGCGGCCGCCGCCATATCGGTCAACGGCAATGCCGCAAACGCCGCGAACCGACCGGGATACCTCGCACAGATCGTCGCTAGCCCATCATTCACCTTCCGGCACAGCGGCAGTGCCTCGTCGATCGGCTGTGCCTCGATCCAGCAGAACGAGCCCAGCACCGACAGGACGCTTACCGAAACATCCTGCCGGTCCATGCGCGCCAGTTCCACCACGGCTTCATTGAACGCCGCGGCCAGCGGGGTATCGGCCATTCGTGGCGCTTTCAGCACCTCGACCCCATCTGTTCCACGAACGATGCGCGGTTCCCGTGTGCGCGCCCGCAGCGCGTCAGCGACCTCGGAGGGTTTCCAATGCGCGTGCATGTCAATCATCATGGCTTGTACTCCCTGGCGTGCTTGTTCTCTCGCTTGTCTGCCAGCTTATTGCCTCAAGAAGAGACGTGCTAGCCCAACGTGGTGATGTCGCTGAAGTGCCAGCAAACGACATCACGTACTCAAATTGCAATGGGGGACGTGTGTCTAGCCCCATTGCCAGTACGGTCGAACCGCTTCTTTTCGCTTGAGTATCCCTTCGATGACGCCCATCCGCTCAATAATCAACGGCGAACGCTCGGTGGGTCGCCGCTTCGTTCCGCAGCGGTCATGCCTGGCCGCGTGAGGGCCGACCGGGCGGGCAGGTCAGTGCAATCAATCTCGCTACGTCTGCCGCATGATCTATCTGCCGACATTCGGCAACCAGGTCCGCATACTGCCGTTCGCCGACGGGGACCACGGCGCCGATCGGCGACAGCCTTTTTGCCAGCTCGTCGAAACTCATGATGAACTCGCGGCCCGTTGCCTCCAGGGTGTGGGCCATGCCGTCGCGCGTGTGAATGGTCACGCGAGGTGCGAAGAGAGGTTGTGTGTGGGAAGGAATGAGGCGGACGCGCCGCATCATGTCGTCGATGCCTTGCGGATCGGCTTCGCCGACTCGTTGCTGCACGTTTTTGGTAACGGGGAATGACCGAGTGAGGATGGCATGGGCGGCGTAATACTGGGGCTGCTCGCGTGCCGGATCGGTGTCGGTCCGACGTGACGGGAAGGCAGGGCTCGGGTACTGGGTCTCGAGCCAGTTCACTACGCACTCGACCCGGTCGACGTCCTCAGGCCGAATGTGGTCGCGCTGGCACAGCGCCGCGGTGACGTCGACATGGGCGATGTTGTAGCCGGCTGTCGAATAGATGCGATAAAGGATCTCCAGGAACAGCCAATCCTCGCCGAGCTTCGCGGTGATGGCGGCGAAGTCCGCGGTGCGTTTACCGGCGAAGCTGTGGCTCAAGCGCCCTTCTCTGTTTCCGGCGTAGGCGAAATAGAAGCCGGCCTCGCCTTCGAAGACCGTCTCTCCGCCCGGTATCCCCTGGCGTGCCAGACCGACAGCCAGCAGCGCATTTCGTACGGCCGCACCCTCGCGCACGGAGCGACCGCCGCTGCGGCCGCCTTCGAGGTTGCCCGCGGCCAGGTTCACGCATTGGGCGAGCGCGCCGTGAACCTGTTCCGCATCGAGGCCCATGATCTTGGCGACAGCAACCGCGGCCCCGAAAATGCTGAACACGGGACCGGCATGAAATCCCCGCGCCATGATAGTAGGGACGAAATCCGCCGCCAAACGTTCCGTGACCTCGTAGCCGGCCACCACTCCGGTCAGGAACTCGCGGCCGGAGCAGCGTGTTGCCTCGGCAGCCACGAGTGCCGCGGGCAGGATGGCGCAACTCGGGTGAACCACCATCCGGAAGGTGTCCCACTTGCCCCCGGCAAACATCATCTCCGAATTGATGAAGGCGGCTCCGGCTCGGGTAAAGCGCCGCCCGTCGACGAGTGCTGTGGTCGTGCCGCCGCAACCGGGCTCTTCCTCCTCAACGAGGCGAATGGCTTGGATTGTTTCCGGGAAATCACGGCCGAGCAGGCATGAGGACAAGCCTTGCAGCGTGACGCCGCAAGCGCGGTCACGGACCTCCGCCGGAAGATCCGAATATGCGAGCCCCGCCACCCAACGTGAAAGGCGTCGGCTGATGCTTGCCGTCGACATGCGGTCTCCGTGCGATGAATGACCTCGGAGCATAATTCTCCGAAAGCGGCGCTATAGCGGACATTACGGCACTGACGCTTCGTGCCGCCACAAGGAGACATATGCACCGTAGCAACGGCGCGCGTCACCAAGGCATTTACTCAATCTTCAGTCCGAGCTTCTTGATTAGCGCCACCCACTTACCCTCCTCGTGCTCAATGTTGGCTGCATATTCCTCCGGCGTGCCGGCGATCGGATCACCGCCATCAGTAACGATCCGTTTTGTCATTTCTTCGGATTCTAACATCGAGCGCAGCTCCTTATTCAGCCGCTCGATGATGGGGCGCGGCGTTCCAGCAGGCGCCGACAGTCCATAATAAAACGTCGCCTCGAAACCCGGTAGCCCGGACTCGGCAGCCGTAGGAACATCGGGGAGGGCAGCCGAGCGCGCGTGAGCTGCCACCGCTATGGCGCGCAGATTACCCGCCTCGATATTGCTGCGCGCCGCTATTATCGTATTGAAACCAACCGCCACATGGCCACCGACGAGATCATTGGTGAGTGGCCCCGTGCCCTTGTACAACACGATCGTGATCTCGGCGCCCGTCATCGACTTGAATAGCTCAGCGGCAAAATAGTTGATGGTCGGCGGTGGCGGCGTGCCCGCCGTGAGCTTACCGGGCGCCTTTTTCGCTAGAGCGATCACATCGGCGAGGGACTTAACCGGTAATGAAGGATGGGCCATCAGCACGACCGGTGTGGAGGCGATCAGCCCAACGGGGGCAAAATCCTTGTTCACGTCATAGCCGGCATGAACGGGCAGGCTTACGCCGGTGGTCATCATAACCAGCGTGTAGCCGTCGGGCGCGGACTTAGCGGCGGCGCGCGTACCGATAACGGCGCCCGCGCCAGGACGGTTTTCGATGATGACCTGTTGGCCAAGGGCAGGCGAGAGTTTCTGCGCAACCATTCGGCCCATCGCGTCTACACCGCCGCCCGGCGGGTATGGCACGATCAGCGTAATCGGACGCAACGGATAGGTCTGGGCGCGCGCCACTATCGGCCAAGCCGCCGCGCCGCCGAGCAGCGCGATGAATTCGCGCCGTTTCAGTTGGTTGAATTGCATCCGATTTCCCACCAGCCAGGATCGCGAAGTAGAGTATCGAATTGCCAAGGATCAGTCAGCGGGTATGAAATCGCTGAAGGCGTTGGCAGGACGGTCCGCTTACCCTCCAAGACTCTCCGTAATCGCGGACATCGCTTCTCGTCGGCCATGTGCCATTAAGAGACGTTCGCCATCGGGAGCAATTCCAACTTGGCAGATGATTTTTCCAACAACCAGGCTTGCGCCGCGCGCCGGGGATCATTCCGATAATTCTGACGGTCCGCATCGGATGCGTAGCTAACAATGTGCATCTCTACGGTGCCATCCGGATTTCGCAGACGACGCTCCAAACGCCCGTTAAACTCGGGCAATAGCGGCAAGACGGCCTCCTCGTAGGCTCGAAAGTCCTCGACACCTTCCGTAGGTATTCGGAATATGAGCACAAACGTTACGGGGTTGGTTTGATGGGCGGTCACAGTCATCCTCAGCCAAGATCGTCGAGCATTGAAGACCCTGTATTCTGCGGTCGCCGCCTCGCAGCGTCAATGACGGCTCTGGGTCAATTTTCACCCTTGACCCTCGAAGCACGCACCTGGATAGAGTCTGATGCTCATTCGATAGCAGTCGTCATCGGGGCCGAGCTACACTCACCCTTCGTGACATTGTCCTTTCGCCGTCTCAGGAACAGGAATAGGCTTATTCGAACCCGTTCGGATCGGATTACCGCCGCGGAGGGATCGCCATGAAACTTCCCCGCCGTCAATTTCTGCATCTGGCCGCAGGCGCTGCCGCGCTGCCAGCGGTGTCGTGCGTTGCTTGGGCGCAAACCTATCCGGCGCGGCCAGTGCACATCGTCGTCGGATTTGCCCCCAGTGGTGCTACCGACATCATGGCGCGCTTGATAGGACAATGGCTGTCGGAGCGTCTCGGTCAACAGTTTATCGTCGAGAATAGGCCGGGCGCGGCCAGCAATATCGCCACCGAGGCGATCGTGAACGCGCCCCCGGACGGATATACGCTGCTTGTGGTCACTTCGGTGAACGCGATCAACGCCACCCTCTACGACAAGCTCAGTTTCAATTTGATCCGCGACATCGCCCCAATCGCGAGCATTCACCGCGAGCCGTTTCTCGTGGAGGTAAATCCCTCGGTACCGGTCAAGACGGTCCCCGAACTCATCGCCTATGCCAAAGCCAATCCCGCCAACATCAACATGGCGTCGGCCGGCATCGGTTCCGGAAACCATATTGCCGGTGAATTGTTCAAGATGATGACCGGCGTCACCTTCGTGCATGTGCCGTATCGCGGCGCAGGCCCCGCGCTTGTCGATCTGCTCGGCGGACAGGTGCAGGTCATGTTCGCCACCATGTCCTCATCGATCGAATACGTCAGGGGCGGCAAGCTTCGCGCGCTGGCGGCGACCACCGCGACACGCTCGCCGGTGTTGCCGGACATCCCGACGGTTGCCGAATTCGTGCCGGGCTACGAGTCGAGCTTCTGGACTGGCGTCGGCGCGCCGAAAAACACGCCTGCCGAGATTGTTGACAAGCTCAACAAAGAGATCAATGCGGCCCTCGCCGATCCCAAGATGAAGGCGCGGCTTGCTGAGTTGGGCGCCACCGCCCTTCCAGGCTCACCCGCCGATTTCGGCAGACTGATCGCCGACGAAACCGAGAAGGGGGCCAAGGTGGTGAAGTTCGCGGGCGTCAAAGCGGATTGATCCGGCAATCCCGGCAAATCTTCCATAAAGTTCCGTTCCGCGAGCGTTCGCGTTCCGCCAGAAGGCGTCCGCGGCTGCGTTGTGCAGCACAGCAAAATTGATCTGCTAATGCCCGGTTCGGGTCCAATAGTTTTCATTACCGCATTGCAACATTGGCGGCCGCTTCACCCCCATCAAGAGACATTACATGCCCAGGCCGCCAGAGCCCCCGCCACTGTCCCATGAAGAGTCCATTATGGAACGGACTTCGGCTAATCCCCCAACTTCACCCTGTCTCCTTTCCCCGTAACCC